>NZ_BAAGDP010000015.1:0-59101 GCF_054660695.1 Turicimonas sp. TL08 | reverse complement strand
GTAGAGTTTGATGGCGAAAAATATCACGTTCATTTGTTAATTACTTACCCACCTAAAGTCTCTATATCTCGTTCAGTCAATTCTCTGAAAGGAGTATCGAGCCGTCTTATTCGAAAAAAGAAATATCCCTCCATTCCTAGCCTGTTATGAGGGATGCTCTCTGGGCTCCTTCTTATTTTGCTGCAAGTTGTGGGGGTGGACCTATTTCTATTATCAAACAGTACATTGAACAACAGAATACGCCTGACTGAAAAAATTATTATATTCGACCCTTATATCACCGGCCTAAAGGACGGTGTTTTACGGGTCGGTCTGATAATTCTGTGCCGGCATCCGTATCTTCAAGTATCGACTCAAAACACGGAAAACTCGCTACAATTGAGCACTAAAATTAGTGACAGATTAAAGGAAGTTCTATGGCCCGATTAGCCAGACTCTCTCTCCCAAGCCAAGTTCATTATGTCCGCGTTTACGGTGCAGCTGACATTTCTTTGATGCCGATGCTTGAAGATTTGGATGCGATGTTGAGCTTGTTTTCCAAGGTTGTATCTTTGCATCATGTGGATATGACAGGCTATGCCATCCTCCCTTCTCAAATAGACTTTCTAATTACGCCTAGAAATTCTGCAGAGGATGTGTCTAAGTTTACGCAAGCCTTCTGCCGTTTGTATTCGCGTTATTTCAATGATGCTTATCGCCGTTCAGGAGCGCTTTGGCATGGAAGATTCCGCTCTTGCGTGGTTCAAGGCAAGAACCGATGTTTAAATGCACTGCTCTATATAGAGTGGCTGCCGGAGACAAAAGGTTATCAGGAAGCGGTTTTGTATCCTTGGTCAAGCTACAGTCATCATGCCGGCCTGAGAAATGATTACTTTATGGCCCCCGGAAAAGAATATTGGGGTTTGGGAAATACTCCTTTTGAGCGTCAGAAAGCTTACAAGGTCTTATTCCCCGGAGGATATCCGAAGAAGGAAGGGGAAGATTTAGAAAAACATCTGCTTAGAGGATGGCCTTGGGCCGATCGGGAATTCCTATTAGAAAGCCACGTTGAACCAAGCAGAATTTGGCCTGAAAGAGGCCGAGGAAGACCACGAAAATCTGAAATTCCTAGCTAATATGTCCCTATTTTAATATGGTAATCTTTACGGATTATAAATAAAAGGGACAGTTTAATGTAGCTATTGGCATTTAATGCTCCTAATTGGTTTACATTCAATTACGTTGATAAAAAACTCTCGAACAATTAGGAGCATCCCCATGACAAACATTCAGGAGATCCGTCAAAGGGCTGAGAAATTTGGACTGTATGAGTCTAAATTTGAACATGATGCCTGCGGACTCGGTTTTGTGGCTAGTGTTAAAGGAATACCAAGCCACGAAATTGTCCAACAGGCATTGATGATTCTTCAGAATTTGGATCATCGCGGTGCGGTCGGTGCCGACCCGCTGCTTGGCGACGGCGCAGGCATCTTGATTCAGATTCCTGACCAATTCTTCCGCACCGAAATGGCCAAGCAGAATATTCTGCTTCCTCAGCCCGGCGATTACGGCGTGGGTATGATTTTCCTTCCGCGAGAACATGCTTCCCGCAGAGCCTGTGAACAGGAAATCGAAAGAACCGTTAAAGCCGAAGGTCAAGTCCTTCTCGGATGGAGAGATGTTCCGGTTAATGAAAATATCGAACTCTCCGAAACCGTCCGCAAAGCGGCTCCTGTTATCCGACAAATCTTTATCGGCCGCGGCGCAGATGTCATGGTGCCGAATGCTCTCGAAAGAAAACTTTACGTTATCCGTAAGCTCGCCGGTCATAAAATCCAAGCCTTAAACTTGAAGCACGGCAAGGAATTCTATGTTCCTTCCATGTCTACCAGAACTATCGTGTACAAAGGGCTGCTCCTTGCTCATCAAGTGGGCCTCTACTACAACGATTTGATGGATGCCAGACTGACCTCTGCGATCGCTTTGGTTCACCAACGCTTCTCCACTAACACCTTCCCGAGCTGGGAGTTGGCTCATCCCTACAGAATGGTAGCCCACAACGGTGAAATCAATACCGTCAAAGGCAATTTCAATTGGCTGCGTGCCCGCGAGAGAACCGTTGCTTCTAATGTATTAGGGGATGACGTCAAGAAACTTCTTCCGATTATTTACGAAGGTCAAAGTGATACGGCATGCTTGGACAACATGCTTGAACTTCTTGTCATGAGCGGGTATCCGCTCGCCCAAGCCGTGATGATGACTATCCCGGAAGCTTGGGAACAAGCTACCCAAATGAAGCCGGGCCAGAAAGACTTCTATGAATACTATGCCGCCATGCTGGAGCCTTGGGACGGTCCGGCCGCTATCTGTTTTACCGACGGTGTAAGAATCGGTGCCACCTTAGACAGAAACGGTCTGCGTCCGGCAAGATATTTGCTGACCACCGACGATGTTGTTATCTTGGCTTCTGAGGCCGGAACACTCCCGATCCCGGAAAGCAAGATCAAGAAAAAATGGCGTCTGCAGCCGGGCAAGATGTTCCTTGTCGATACGGAACAAGGAAGAATCGTCGAGGACGAAGAAATTAAACGTCAGTTCGCTTTAGCTAATCCGTATAAAGAGTGGACCAAGCGCCTTAACATCCATCTCTCCGACATTGTGGCTCCGGATCCAATCCCCGAGCACAATCCGGTTCCCCTGCAGCAAAGACAAAAGGCTTTCGGTTACACGGAAGATGATTTGAAGTTCGTCCTCTTTCCGATGGCAGAAAAAGGCCAGGAACCTCTCGGTTCTATGGGCAACGATACGCCGCTGGCCATGCTTTCTAAGAAGTCTAAGCCGCTTTATCAATATTTCCGTCAACTGTTTGCGCAGGTCACAAATCCGCCGATTGACCCTATTCGCGAACAATTGGTGATGTCTTTGATTTCTTTCGTAGGCCCGAGACCGAATCTTCTCGATATCAACAACGTTAATCCGCCTCTTCGTTTGGAACTTTCTCAGCCGATTCTCGGCTTTAATGAAATTGCCAAGATGCGTCAAATCGAGAAGTACACCAACGGCAAGTTCAAGTCCTATGAGTTGGATATCACTTATCCGGCAGAATGGGGTGCGGAAGGCGTAGAAGCACGATTGGCTTCCATCTGCGCCAGAGCCGTGGATGCCATCCAAAACGGCAACAACATTATTATCGTGACTGACCGCAGAGTCGACAAAGATCGTGTTGCAATCCCGGCTCCTTTAGCTATCAGCGCCTTGCATCAGCATTTGATTAAAAACGGTTTGCGCATGGAGACCGGTATCATCGTTGAAACCGGCAGCGCAGTGCAAACCCATCACATGGCTTTATTAGCCGCTTTCGGTGCGGAAGCCATCCATCCGTACTTGGCTCTGGAGACACTCAAGAAGCACTACAAGGGCAACACGGAAATTGATCCGGAAGCTGCCATTCAAAACTACATCAAGGCTATCGGGAAAGCCTTTAAGAAGATCATGAGTAAGATGGGTATCTCAACTTATATGAGTTACCGCGGCGCTCAGATTTTTGAAGCCTTGGGCTTGGAAAAAGCTTTCGTTGATCGTTATTTCCCTGGAACCAGCTGCAAAGTCGGCGGTTTGGGAATTTTTGATGTGATGCAGGAAGCCGTCAACGATCACGAAAATGCTTTCAAGATCCCGACCAAGGGCAAACTTCTTCCCGAATCCGGCGAATACAACTGGCGCTCCCGCGGAGAGGAACACATGTGGACGCCGGAAGCAATTTATAAGCTCCAGCATGCCGCACGTTCTAACTCTTATCAGACATACAAGGAATACGCCGAAATCATCAATGATCAGAGTCAGCGTCAGATGACGCTCAGAGGATTGATGGAATTTGAAGTGAATCCGAGCAAAGCCATTCCGGTAGATGAAGTGGAACCTGCTTCTGAAATCGTTAAGCGCTTTGCCACCGGCGCAATGTCTTTAGGCTCCATTTCCGCTGAAGCTCACGCTTGCTTGGCTATTGCGATGAACCGCATCGGGGGCAAGAGCAACACCGGTGAAGGCGGCGAAGATCCGAAGCGTTACGCAGCGGAGATGAAAGCCGGCAAGCCGATCATTGAAGACGGCGACAGCTTGAAGAAGATTCTTGGAGAGGATCGTATTGTGGTGGATATTCCGCTTAAGAAAGGCGATTCCCTGCGTTCAAGAATTAAGCAGGTTGCCAGCGGCCGTTTCGGTGTCACCGCTCAGTACCTCAACAGTGCCGATCAGATTCAGATCAAGATGAGCCAGGGTGCAAAACCGGGCGAAGACGGTCAGCTTCCGGGCCATAAAGTTTCTGAATACATTGCTCAGCTGCGTTACTCCGTGCCGGGCGTTGGTTTGATTTCTCCACCGCCACACCATGATATTTACTCTATCGAAGACTTGGCTCAGCTCATTCGCGATTTGAAGATGGCTAACGATAGAGCCTCCATCAGCGTCAAGCTCGTGAGCGAACAGGGCGTTGGTACCGTGGCTGCCGGTGTAGCAAAAGCTAAAGCAGATCACATTGTTATTGCCGGGCATGACGGCGGAACCGGAGCCTCTCCGCTTTCTTCCATCAAGTTTGCCGGGACTCCGTGGGAGTTGGGTTTGGCAGAAACTCAGCAGACTTTGGTTCTTAATGGTTTGAGAGATCGAGTCCGCGTCCAAGTTGACGGTCAGATCAAGACAGGCCGTGACGTTGTTGTCGGTGCTCTTCTCGGGGCCGATGAGTTTGGTTTTGCAACGGCACCGTTGGTTGTCGAAGGCTGTCTCATGATGAGAAAGTGCCATCTCAATACTTGTCCCGTTGGTATTGCTACACAAGACCCGGTTCTGCGCAAGAGATTCAAAGGCCAGCCTGAGCATGTCATCAACTATTTCTTCTTCGTTGCAGAAGAGGTCAGAGAACTCATGGCCAGCTTGGGAGTGAGAAAGTTCGAAGATTTAGTCGGGCGCGTAGAACTCTTGAAACAGAAAGAAATGGACCTTGCTAAATGCGGTAAGGTCGATCTTTCCCGCATCCTGTATGTTCCTGAAGAATCCGATCCTAAGAAAAAGCGTCATAGCATCGACATTCCTCACGGGCTTGAAAAAGAATTGGATTTCCAATTGCTTGATGCCTGCAAGCCAGCTTTAGAAAAGGGCCAGAAAGTCAGTTTCATTTCTCCGGTTAAGAATATTCACCGCTGCGTCGGAACAAAGATTTCTTCTGAAGTTGTTAGACGTTACGGCGATGAAGCTCTTCCGGACGATACTATTCACATCCAGCTTACCGGCACCGCCGGACAGTCCTTGGGAGCTTTCTTAGTCAAAGGCGTTACTTTGGATCTGGTCGGTGAAGGCAATGACTATGTCGGTAAAGGCTTGTCCGGCGGACGCGTTATCGTCAGATGTCCGACGGATTTCCGCGGAAAGGGCGAGGAAAACATCATTGCCGGCAATACCGTTCTCTACGGTGCAACCAGCGGCGAAGCTTTCTTCAACGGTATTACCGGCGAACGCTTTGCGGTCAGATTGTCGGGAGCTTCCGCAGTAGCAGAAGGCGTCGGCAATCACGGATGTGAGTACATGACGGGCGGAACCGTGGTTGTGCTCGGTGAAGTCGGCAGAAACTTCGCAGCCGGTATGTCCGGCGGTGTGGCCTACGTGTACGACAAGGAAGGTACATTTGCTTCTAACTGCAACATGGAAAGCGTTGAGTTGGAATCCGTCATGAGTTCTAAGGAGCAGCTTGTTTCCGGCGAACCGTCCACATGGCATCTGGGCAAGACTGACGAAGAAATTCTTCTCGATCAGATTGAGAAACACTTCAAGTACACCGGAAGCCAGAGAGCAAGAGAAATTTTGGATGATTGGAACAGTGCCCGTCAGAAATTTATCAAGGTCTTCCCGAAAGAATACAAACAAGCCCTTATCAAGGGACTCGCTCGCCCCGCAGGAGTTTAATCATGGGTAAAACAACAGGATTTTTAGAATTTGAACGCCTCGAACAAGAGCACGAGCCGGCAGCACAGAGAAAAACACATTTCCGTGAATTCATTACGCCGCTCAATCAGAAGGAAGCCAAGCAGCAGGCGGCTCGCTGCATGGATTGCGGAACGCCGTTCTGTACGTTCAGCTGTCCTTTGCACAACATTGCGCCGGATTTTAACGACCTGGTCTATAAGGAAGACTGGGAGGCCGCCTATGAGGTTCTTTCCTCAACGAATAGTTTTCCGGAATTTACCTCTCGTGTCTGTCCTGCTCTTTGCGAAAACGGCTGTGTTCTTAACTACACCAGCAAGCCGATGGGCGTAAAGTCGGTGGAGCGTGCAATTATTACTCACGCTTGGAACCAGGGTTGGGTCAAACCGCAAATACCTGCTCAGCTTAACGGCAAGTCCGTTGCCGTTATCGGCAGCGGTCCTTCCGGCTTGGCTTGTGCACAGCAGCTTGCCAGAAAAGGCTACTCCGTGACAGTTTTTGAGAAGAACAGCAAAGCCGGCGGATTGCTTCGCTTCGGTATTCCTGACTTCAAGCTGGATAAGACCGTCATTGAGCGCAGAATCAATCAGATGGAAGCCGAAGGTGTGCAATTCAGATACAACACCTATATTGGCACCGGGGCAGCCCCTAAGGGCATCTGGTCTGACGCAGAAAAACATGTGGATCCTGCCGAACTTCTTCGTGATTTTGACGCAGTTGTTCTTGCTATTGGTTCTGAAGAGCCGCGCGATTTGCCGGTAAAAGGCAGAAAAGGTGCAGGTGTTCACTTCGCTATGGAGTATTTGCCTCGCCAGAATAAGATCAATGATGAAGTCCCGGTCAAAGAAGAAATCAACGCTAAGAACAAGAAAGTGCTGATTATCGGCGGCGGAGATACCGGCAGCGACTGTTTGGGAACAGCCGTTCGTCAAGGTGCGGCTGAAATTCTTCAGATCGACTTAGGTCCTCGTCCGAGCGCAGAATACGACAAGATGAAAGTGTGGCCGCTTTGGCCTCGTATTCTCAGAACCTCCACTTCTCATGAAGAAGGCGGTGAACGAGACTGGGCCATTATGACCAAAGAGTTTATCCGCGATAAAAAGGGCGACCTCAAGGGCATCAAGGCGGTACGTCTGAATTGGTCAACCGATCCGGTTACTAAGAGACCGAAGTTTGAAGAAATTCCGGGTTCTGAGTTTGAAATCGATGTCGACTTAGCTATCTTGGCTATGGGCTTTCTCCATCCGAATCAAGAGGTTTTGGAAGCCTTCGGCGTTGAGACGGATCCTCGAGGCAATGCCCGCGCACAGTATGAAGGAGTAAACTCGTTCTCTACAAATGTGCCTAAGGTCTTTGCGGCAGGGGACTGCCGAAGAGGGCAGAGCTTAGTGGTTTGGGCACTTGCGGAAGGACGCCGTTGTGCCGAAGCGGTGGACCGTTATTTAAACGCTTAGTGAAAAAGGAACGGAATGAACAGAGTATTTGCCTATCCAATTGTTGTCGGACCGGAGTCTATTGATGTGATGAAGCACACCAACAACAAGGAATATCTCAGATGGATGGAAGAAGCCGCTACCGCACACTCTTCGCTCCTCGGTTGGGACACCGAGAGATATTTCAAAATCGGACAGGCATTTGTGGCCAAGGCGCACTGGATCGAATATCTGCGTCCGACTTTCTTAGGCGACAGACTGACGATGTACACCTGGGTGGAAAACATGCAGGATAAGACGAGCTTACGCCGCTTTTATCTCATGAGGGATAAGAAGGTATGCATGCTTGGGGCCACCCAGTGGGCTTTTATCGATATCGAGACGGGGCGCGGCCAAAGTATTCCGGAAGAGGTTTCTTCTTCTTTCTTTTGTGTTCCCAGCAGCGACAAAGAGCTGAAAGAGCTCGGAATAAAAACGATTTTGTTCAAAGCCGCAATTTAACGCCTTTTTGTAAGAAGGACCTGGTTGCCATTGAGGTTTTCCAGGTCTTTTTTCTGGTCGCTTTTCAAAGTGTTAGCTGTTTTACATAGTCGGAAAAGTGACTTTGTTAATCTTCTCTCATATCTCAAGAACAAGGAGAAGATCAATGAATAAACCCGTCGTAACAGCATTAGCTGCTGCTCTTGCTATCAGTTTGGGAACAATCTCTTATGCGGCTGACCACAAGGTCAACACAGACTTGGTCGTTGTGGGAGCCGGTTCCGCTGGCTTGAGTGCAGCTGTTCAAGGTGCGGAATTAGGCAAGAAGGTTGTTCTTCTTGAAAAGAATCCGTTTGTAGGCGGCAATTCTCAGCATGCCGAAGGCTTGTTTGCCGTCGATTCCGAATGGAACCGTTTGCGCGGTGATCCTTTGACACGCCAGCAGGCTTATGAAGCCTTTATTCAAAAGCAAAACCATATGGTTGATCCATACAAAAATAAAGACTTCGTAGAAGGTTCTGCTGAAAATATTGAGTGGCTGGCATCCCATGGCATCGAGTTTGAAGTCAGACGCGAAACTCCATTGAAAGATAATACTTGGCATATTATTAAGAACTTCAAAGGCACAGACCATGGTGCAGGCCTGATTAAAGGCTTGAAAGAAGCCGCCGACAAGCTTGGCGTAGATACAAAACTTGCTACTCCGGCCGTTGATTTAATCACCAAAGACGGCAAGGTTGTAGGCGTTGTTGCCAAGGATGCCAAAGGCGACACTTACACCATCAACTCTAAGGCAGTGATTCTTGCTTCCGGAAGCTTCGGTGATGATCCTCAGAAAGTAAAAGATTGGGGCCACAGAGATCCTGAAGGCTGGAAGTCTTCCGTTCCCGTTAATAAGACCGGAGACGGCATTGTGATGGCCATGAAGGCCGGTGCTGAAAGAGGTCCTGTCAGCTTCATCGGCCACTTGGGAACCGAAGGCAAAGGCATTAAGTTCTTAAGCAACTTGTACGGTGTTTCTTGGCAGCCGGGGAATTTGTGGGTTAACAGATTGGGTCAGCGCTTTACTGACGAATCTACCTGCAACGCTTTCAGTGAAGCTGCAAACGCAATTTATGTACAACCGGGTCACTATGGCTGGGCTATCTTTGATGAAAACACCGTCGATTATTTGATGAACAAAGGTGCTGATTCCGGTATTGGCGTATTGGTTCCAATCGGAACGAAGTACACCAATCTGAAGAACGACATCAAAGAAGCATTGGCAGCTGACAGCGACGGCTTCAAAGAAGCTGATTCTGTAGCCGCTTTGGCTAAGGCTATTAACGTTCCGGCAGAAACTCTCGAAAAGACAGTGGCTGAGTACAACAAGACATGCGAACTCCAGCATGATCCGATGTTCTTGAAGGACCGCCGTTATCTCAGACCGCTTACCGGCAAGAAACTCTATGCGTTGAAGCTTAAATCCTATTTCTTCAGTGCCTATGGCGGCTTGATTACTAACAGAGACCACCAAGTTTTAACAAAAGACAGCAAGCCGATTCCGGGTCTTTATGCTGCCGGCTTGGAAGTTTCCAACATGGTTGGACCAACATATCCGGACTTCTTCTCCGGCCATGCTTTCGGATTTGCTTCTTATTCCGGCCGTCATGCCGCTAAGAATGCTGTTGAAGCAATGAAGTAATTTTTGTTCTCTGATTAGAAACCGCTTCTGAGGTCCCACGTGGATTGGCAGAAGCGGTTTTTTATTGTCCAACTTTCGGAATGGCTGGAGAAGTCCAGAAAGTAGATGAGCCGAGAAACAGCAAAAATCTGTCAGGATTGCCTGAATGATTTACTATAGAACTCTTCAAGTACAGCATTCGGTTAAAACGTAAATCAACCTAAGCTCATGAGCCTTCCAAGACCTCTTCCGCTAGGCAACTCTTCTTTCTCAAGAATTAAGGTTGCAGGCCAAATCTATGTTGATAAAACTCGTTTGATTTTTGATTTGGCTTCAAAAAAGGAGAACTTCCTTTTAACTCGTCCGAGAAGATTTGGAAAATCGCTTCTCATCTCAACCTTTGAGTCCTTGTTTAAGTTTGGACTGAGAGATTTTCGTGGTTTGGAAATCGAAAAGCTGTGGAAAGACGAAGGCGAATTCAAGGTGGTTCGTCTGGATTTCTTAGAGGTTAAAAATTTTCAATCGGCCGAAGATTTTTCTGCAAAATTGGATTCTTTCTTATATCGGCGATTTCGAGAGTTTGGCTTTGTTTTTGAGCCGAATTCGGACCAGACAGTTGTCGGACAATTCTCCGAGTGGTTTGGGCTGCAGCCGAATAATTCTTTTGTTATTTTGGTGGATGAGTATGACTCCCCATTAACTTCTTGTCTAAATGACCACAAGCTCTTTGATCATGTTGTCAATCGTTTGGTCCAGTTTTATTCGGCGCTTAGGTCAAATAATGAAAAAATTCGATTTCTGTTTGTAACCGGTATCGTGAACTTCGGCAAAGCCTGCCTTTTTGAAGCGGATAATTTCTTATTGGATATTTCTTTGAATTCCAGATATGGAACGCTTCTTGGTTTTACTCCGGAAGAGATTCGGGATTATTTTGGAGCCTATTTAGATAATGCGGCCGAGCTGCATGGTCTGTCGTCTGAGCAGCTCCTTCAAGAACTCATCCAGTATTACGGAGGATTTTGTTTCGACAATTCGACCTCAACTCAAGTTCTTGCACCTTGGTCGGTCTTGAGATTTTTGTCCGCTCCGGAAAATGGTTTCCTCGACTATTGGTTTGAAAGCGGAGGAAAACCGCAAGCACTCAGTGAGCACTTTAGGTCCGAGAAGTTAACAGATCCATGCCAATTCGATAAAGAAAAATTAGTTCCTTTGGCTGAATTGAAAGACCTGTCCAATGCTGAGAGATTGTCTGACGTTGCACTCTTAACACAAGCAGGGTACTTAACGTTGAATAAAATTGTCGGCTCAACTGCTTATGTCGGATATCCGAATGTTGAGGTGGAGAAGGCCATGGCCTTGTTGTACACAGGACAGTTGCTTTCCTCTAAAACGGTTGAACAGGTTGGAGCGGAAAATCTTGCATATCGCTTAGCGACGGAAAATCCGGAATCTATTGTTCATCTTCTGAACTGTTTATTTCGCTCCATTGACTATCAGAAATATCCGGTGAAGGATGAATACAGCCTCCGTGCTTTTGTTCAAGTGTTTTTTGCGGGCGCAGGTCTTGAAGCACGAGCGGAAGTTCACAACCACCTAGGGCGCAGTGATCTGGAAGTTAAGGCTGGTAGCAGATATTGGGTTATGGAATTTAAATGTGCGGAAAGAGCAGAGAATGTCTCAAGGAAGCTGGAAGAAGCTGTTTCTCAGCTGAATGAGAAGAATTATGGTCTTCAAAGACGTGACGAAGAAATTATCCGCCTCGCCTTGGTATTTAGTCTCGAGAAAAGAGAGTTTGTAAAATGGAAGTCACTGGAGGATTTTGAAAAAACTTGCTGACGGAAAATCTTGTCAGCTCCTCTGATTGGCAAGAAACATTGCAATTGAAAAGAAATCTATTTGTTGTGTTTCATCCAGACGAAAAACTTTTTGTATACATCAAAACAAAACCGGCAAATATGAGTGGTAGATCCATTCAGAAACACTTTAGGCTTTGAAAAGAAACTTGTTGAATCTATTTCCTATTTAGACTCCTGAACCGTTTTCATTGTGGCATAATCAGCCCAAGACTGAACGTGCATTCAGTCTTTTATTTTTTAGTACTTTACTGGCTTGTTATGAAAAAGGGAGACACTTTATTAGATATTAAGAATATGAGTTTTTCTTATGGAGAACGCATCATTCTTGATGACGTGGACCTCTCTTTTAAGTTGGGTTCCGTCGTGGCAATCATGGGCGGATCCGGTATGGGTAAAACAACCCTGCTAAAACTCATCGGAGGCCTTTTAACGCCGCAGAAGGGGGCGGTGACATTTGCTGGTCAGAAGGTCGATACTTCCGATTCTGCAGCTCTCTACAAAATTAGAAGAAGCATGGGAATGCTTTTTCAATTCGGTGCGTTATTTACTGACATGACGGTCTTTGATAACGTTGCTTTCCCTCTTAGAGAACAAACCAATCTTTCCGAAGAACTTATCCGCTCTCTTGTGTTGATGAAGCTGGATGCGGTTGGGCTGAGAGGAGCCGCGTCGCTTTATCCCGCAGAAATTTCCGGCGGAATGAGCCGAAGAGTGGCATTGGCAAGAACAATCGCTTTGGATCCACTGCTGATTATGTATGACGAACCGTTTGCAGGCTTGGACCCGATTTCCATGGGCGTCACATCCCAATTGATAAGAAAGCTCAATGATGCATTAGGCTCAACCAGCATTATTGTTACTCATGACGTGGCCGAGACCTTCGAAATTGCTGACTACGTTTACATGATTTCAAGCGGGAAAATTGCAGCCCAAGGTACTCCGGAGGAACTTCGTCATAGCCAAGATCCTTTTGTGGTCCAATTTATCAACGGGCTGCCTGACGGTCCTGTTAAATTCCAATATCCTGCACCGCCATTTGCAAAAGATTTAGGACTCGAAGCATGAACATTTATAACAAAATAGCTAGCCTGGGAGGGTGGAGTCTGGAGAAGATACAAGAACTCGGAAAGTTCGGAGTCTTCAGTTTTCGTCTTTTTAAAAATTTAGGCTCCGCCTTTGTTAATTTTCAGTCCACTATCCGCCAAATCTTCTTTGTTGGTAATTACTCACTCGTAATTATTCTCGTCAGCGGCTTGTTCGTAGGCTTTGTTCTTGGTCTTCAGGGAGATTATGTTCTTTCGACCTACGGAAGCGAACAGGCTCTTGGCGTCTTAGTTGCACTTTCTTTGCTTAGAGAGCTTGGTCCGGTGGTCACCGCATTGCTGTTTGCAGGACGAGCCGGAACTTCTCTGACGGCAGAAATTGGTTTGATGAATGCGGGCGAACAGCTTTCTGCTATGGAAATGATGGGCGTCGATCCCGTCAAGCAGGTTCTTGAACCTCGTTTCTTGGCTGTTGTAATTTCAATGCCGCTGTTGGCAATTCTGTTTTCTGCCGTGGGCATTATTGGCGGCTGGATTGTTGCCGTTCCAATGATTGGCTTGGACAGCGGAGCATTCTGGTCACAAATGCAAGCCGGTGTCGCTCTGTGGGAAGACATTGGCAACGGAATTCTTAAATCTTTCTTCTTTGGTCTTGCTGTAGGTTTAATTTCTCTGTACGAGGGTTATACGGCTCGTCCTACACCGGAGGGTGTATCTCGAGCGACAACCAAGACTGTTGTTATTTCTTCACTGGTTGTACTGGGGCTGGACTTCATGTTGACCGCTCTCATGTTTACTAGTTCTTAAGGTTGGCTTCCATATGCAAAACAATACTAAAGTTAACTTTTTTGTAGGCCTGTTCGTATTATTCGCTGCAGTAGGTCTGCTTTTTCTAGCCTTGCAGGCATCAAACCTCACATCCTTTACCTCAGGTAAAACTTACGAAGTGACTGCTTATTTCGACAATATCGGAGGATTAAAGGTCCGGGCCCCTGTCAGAAGTGCCGGTGTTACCGTCGGAAGAGTCAAAAGCATTTCTTATGACAACAATAAATTCGAAGCCAAGTTAGTGCTTGGTATAGAAAGTAAGTACCAATTTCCCGAAGATACTTCGGCTAAAATTTTGACTAGTGGGTTAATTGGAGAACAATATATTGGCTTGCAGCCCGGTTCTGAAGAAGAGAATCTGAAGAACGGCTCTCAAATCTTATACACCCAGAGCGCAGTTGTTCTTGAGAATTTGATTAGTCAGTTCCTCTTTAACAAGGCTGAGGAAAACAACGGAGGCAAGTAGGAGATTTTATGAAAAATAATAAATTATTGGCAGCCGCTGTGTTGACGGGCACCATGCTTTTAAGCGGATGTGCTTCTGTTCCGGATGGTGCCGGCTCAAATCCTAAAGACCCATGGGAGGCAATGAACCGCCAAACCTTTGCATTTAACCAAGGATTTGATACGGTGATTTCAAGACCTTTGGCAAAAGGTTATCAGTTCATTACACCGAAACCGGTTAGAGAAAGCGTAACACGCGTATTCAAGAATACGATGGAGCCGGCTAACGCAGTCAACAACGTAATGCAAGGCAAAGTCGAAGATGGAATCCTTTCTTTATTCCGTTTAATGATTAACTCTACTGTCGGGGTTGCAGGGATTTTTGACGTAGCCCAGGAAGTTGGAATTGAACGTAAGGAAGAAGATGTTGGTCAGACTCTGGCTGTATGGGGCATTTCCAGCGGTCCTTTCTTGGTTATTCCAATTATCGGACCGTCTACTGTGCGTGACGGCATTGCACTCGTCCCTGAAGTTTTCTTAGACCCCAATACCTATATCGGTCATCCGGCCACCAAATGGTCTTGGTGGGGAGCAAAATATGTTAGCGCAAGAGAAAGACTTCTTCCTGTGACTGACATGCTTGACAGTGCGGTCGATCCTTACATTGCAATGAGAAACGCTTATTTGCAGTCTCGCCAGTCAGCCATTCAGGACGGAGATGAACCTGCGGTTATTCCGGCTTCTTCCATGCTTGATCCGTTTGCAGAGGATGATGAGCCGGATACCAAAGCTGAGCCTAAGAAGGACGGTAAAAAATGAGAAATCTCGGAAAGTTATTAGTTACTTTTGTTTTGACGCTGTGTACAGCAGTTTCTTTCGCATCTGTTAACTTGACCAATCCTCCGGAGCAAGTGATTACTGAAGTTACAGACGAAGTTTTAACGCAGATTAGAAATCATCCTGAACTTCAGAAAGAAGATCCTTCTGCGATTAATAATTTGGTAGATCAGCACATTCTTCCTTATTCTGATTTCCCTCGCATGACGCGTATGGCAGTGGGTCCTCAATGGAGAAATGCCACTCCGGAGCAAAAGGAAGAGATTCAGACTTTATTTAGAAAGCTGTTGATTGCCGTTTACTCCGGTGCTTTGAAGGAAGCTTCCGAGTACTCTATGCAGCTTGGCAGAAACAACATCAATCCGAATGAAAAGGTTGTGTTGGTGAGAACTAAACTGACTGCTTCACAAAGAGAACCGATCCAGCTTGATTATCGCCTCCTGAAGACAAAAGATAATGAATGGAAGGTATTTGATGTAAATGTCGGCGGTGTTTGGCTCGTTGAAAACTACCGCAGCCAATTCGCCTCTGTTATTTCTAACGGCGGCATTAACGGGTTGATTGCTGAACTTAGAAAGAAAGCTAATAAATAACATGAAGATTAGCCAGCCGCAGATAACCAATGCAAATGCTATGGAAGTTCTGGATGAAGGATTAAAGGCTCTGAGACAGGGCGACTTCATCGTGGATTTGTCCGGAGTAGAGCGCATTGACAGTTCTGCTATTGCCATTGCTTTGAAATGGAAGCAAGAAGCACAAAAACTCGGAGGCGATCTTAAATTTATCCATGCCTCTGAAAATCTTATAAAGCTTAGTGATCTCTACAATGTCTCTTCGCTATTGATGTCATCATCCAAGCAATAGGCATTCCTCAAGAAAAAGAGCTATTTAAGAAAAAATGTAAACAATTGGCCAGGACAAAAGTTCTGGCTAAATTGTTTATGGAACAGAGAACAGGCCCTTGACAATCAGGGTTTTCGTGAGGAGCAGGCTTTCCCGTAGAAGCGCCTAGAAGTATGGAAAGCAACCAACTGAAGATTCATAATGAAGTGGAAGTTTCTATTAGTTTGGATGCAAAAAAATGAAAAAGTTTTTCCTTTTATCCGTTGCCTGTCTTTTAGTAACGGCTTTCGCCTCTGAAACATACGCAGCTAGACTTGGAGGAAGAGCGACGATTCGTCCCAGAAGCTCTGCCCCTAGAACCTACACTCCTCCCGCACGAGTTTATCGTCCCAATCCGGCCGTAAGAAGATTGAATCAGAATCAAGCGCAAGGTACTGCTCCCGTACCCATTCCATTGTTTATCCCGCCGATTCTGGGTATGAACAATCTCGAAAAGCTAACTGAGACATCCTACCTTGTCAAAACCGGTATCAGAAGAAAAGACGACGAAGTCAGTTTCTGGATGCTTAACAATAAAGAGAACAAGGACAGCAAGTCCGCAAAGATCCAGTACAAATTAAATTGCACTACCCGGCAGTTCACGATACTTGCAGGGGCAATGTACTCCGAGCCAATGGGAAAAGGCAAAGAAATTTCCAAAGGCCGAGTCAACGATCAACCGCATGCAATTCCAACTGGGACTGTTATCGATTACCTCCATGGCAAGCTGTGCAAGAAACCTACCACGGCCCCGGCTGCAAACCCGGCTGCTGCTTCTGCGGCTAAGTAAGAAAGAAGAGAAATCTGCGCTAGTGAGGCGTATAGCCACGTGGAGCAGATTTTTCTATTACAGTCTTCTGAAAGAAGCGGGGACGGTGTTTGTGTTTATTCAACGGGGAAGAAAAATCCTTTGACATGTCCGAGCCAATGGATGGCGTGAGGATGCATAAGCACATAGGCGTAAGTGAGGCAATTTTTTCTCGGTGAAACTACGAAGATAAGATTAAAAAGTGAGTAATTTTTACTCAACTTATTCCCGGGAAAGCCCGTAAGTTCGGGCTTTCTAAGCAATCAAATTGTATAAACCCCAATTATCAGGGGTTTGCGTAATTTGTAAAATCAGTCCCGAATGCTAAAACCATAATTAATTTGAACAGATTTGCAAGAAGTGGCTCTGTAGGTTTTTCCTTTCTGACCTTTTAGATAAATGTAGTGCGTTGGAACACTTTGCGTCTGTCTTAAAGCTGAGGGAAGTTGATGAAAAACACAAAAAAAATAACTTTGGGTATTTTCTTGTTTGCGGTATCCATGACGGCGAGCGCAACGGCTCTGCCCTTAGAAGACTTAAAGACCGCTTGTAACGGTCCCGCAACCTCTGCTAATAGCCTTGCCTGTATCAAATTAAGTCGAACCTTGTTGAAAGCCAACCGGGTTTTTCTGGCTTTAAGCTATGCACATAAGGGAGCTAAGTCCGGAAACCCGGACGCTATGTTTATTGCGGCAAAGATTTATGTCACTCGCTGGAAAGAACTCGGCATCACCTACCAAGAAGGACTGAAATATTCCCAAGCTTTAGCCAAGGAGAGCTGTGAAAAAGGAAGCGGAGAGGGTTGCAGTCTGTACGCCTACAATCTTCCTGCGGATGATACGAAAAACAAGGTCAAGAATTGGAAGCTTGGCTGCGAAAGAAAATCTGCTGTCGGATGTTTTTTTCTTGCCAATTATCAAGATCGAATTGAGAACTTAAGCAAAGCCTGTGAATACAGCGAAAGTGACTCTACGCTTGGCAGTAATTTTTGTTTGGATTATGCCGAAGCCTTAGAGAAAGATCCGAAGAGCACAAAGGCTCAGATTCAGGAGGCATTTGATAAGGCTTGCACGCTTGGTTATCGCTATGGTTGTTATAAAGCGGCATCTCTTCGAGAAGAACAAAAAAGTCCTGAAACGGAACTTCTCCTTCAGCAATATGGGAAGGTCTGTATCCCTGTTCCCGGGTTGTGGTCTCAAAAATATTACAACGATGCTTGCAAACGCTTAAGAGAAGTGCAGAAGAAGACTGAGCAGTCAAAGCTTCGCATGCCGGATTAGAGCCACGTGAAACACTCCTCTGTCGTGTAGCAAAAGGGGGACGGTTTCCACTTTCCCATTAGCTCTTCCAACTTACTGTGTCCATAGAGGCTTTGCTTGAAGATTCAAGACGTATGCTTCAAGACTAAGTAGCATTAAAGAGAAGGTTAAGTACGGGCAGAGGTGTGGAGCTTCTCTCGCTGGAAATTTTTGGAAGTCCTCCTTGCTTTATTTAATTTTTTTCCCTAAGCCGGTGGGTGTTGTTTCATATAGACGTCATTTATTGACTTAATAGAATAAATCTATTGCTTTCATACTTTATTTTTAATCCCATGTTCATGGGAGTCTATTTTCTGACTTAAAAATAGGTGTAATAAAAGAACCCATTAGTCCCAGCAGGTATTTCGCCAATGTAAAAAATCTCAAAATAAACAAATACATCCACGTAAAACTTTCTAGGGAAAATACGGGGGGGGGGTAGAGATTGGTATAACCTTTTTTTTTGTTGAAAGAAAGAGGGCTTTGGTAGGACAGTAGTAAAAAATTAATATAATTTGATAATAACTATTAAATAGAAAAGCTGAGGTAAAAAATGGATATTAACGCCTACCCCAAGGGATGTTTTGCTTCATCCAAGCGTCACACTAATACAAAGAGAACGACTTTTGCTATGAAATTGCTGAGTGGGGCAGTTTCTGTTGCTATTGGAGCTTTGGGAGTTTCAGGGCAAGTTAGTGCTTTTCCAGCCACAAACCAATTTACAGAACAAAATGGTGTCTGGACACTGGGTACAGATAGTGGCTTTCAAGTTACAACGGGAGGTATAAATGAGAAACCAGTTTACTCTCTTCTAAGTACCAAAGATCCATACGATAACAGTTACGCTTGGTTGTGGTCCTACTCCGATTCCGATTCTCCTGCCCCAAGTTCCATTAGTGTGGTTCTCTCCCAAACACAGGGATGGAATACTTCAACTGGTAAGCCAGATGGAAAATTTGTAGACGATACAAATGCAACTATGTGGCTTGCGGGAGGACTCGTTTCGTTGTTTTCTGATGGAAGTAAAGCGAGTAAACAAGGGGTGGCCGCCGCTACAAGTATTCCGGACACAGGTATTGGATCTCGGACCCCTAACGGGAATGTGCTCTCCGTGACCTTGGAGAAAGATGTTTCGTTTATGGGAAAATTTTTTGGTGCGAGAAATGATTTAGGTGGCGGCACAAGTGCTTCCATAGAATCTAGTCTTGCAACCTTAGGAGAGACAAACAACAATACTGTGAGGTTTGACCTTGCGGAGAAATCTCGTCTTTACTCGAAAATTACTTACGGAGGAAGGTCTGCACAACTGGATTCTATTTTGGGATCCACGGTTACTGTAAAAACTGATAAAGGTGATGTTACTACTACCGCCGTCCATAAAGGTTTCAAAACAAATAACAACAAGGTATTTATCCAAGGAACTATTTCTGGGCCAAAGGCGGAAAAGAATGCTAATGCTATTGAAGTTGGCAAACCAGGAGATTCTTCTTTGTTCATTTCAAAAGGAATCTTTGGTGGAGAGGGCTATGAATCCAGTGGAAATTTAGTGTCGATTAACGATACGTTACTCGTGGCTGGTTACAGTGGCGCTAGAAAATTAGGATTAGTTGGCGGGCGTGGTATGTACTTCTGGAGAATTAACCAGGTAGATTTAGGTACAAGAATTAATAATTCACTCGTTTGGGATAACGAGAAGTTAGCTGAACATTCGTCTATTGCCAATAACAATATCGTAACGATTAACAATTCCTATATTGGCTATAAGACAGCAAACGATTGGAATACCGGTTCAACTCTGGCTGATTTTTCTTATGCTATTTACGGGGGATGGTCTACTGGAATTGCTGCAAATAACATAGTCTCTATTAAAGACTCTGTAATTAACGGAAATGTTTATGGTGGTTTAGAGCTTCAAGATCGTTTATCTGCTAGTGGTTCGGACTTAAGACCATTGAACGCCAATTTAGTCTCATTGTTTAATGCTAAATTTGAGAATGGCTCAGCTGTTTATGGTACTGCTACCTCAGAAGGAAAATTCAAAGAAGAAGATGGCGTGACTGTTCTTGATCAATCTTCTTTAAAAGCCGTTAATAGAAGACGAGGTATAGTATATCTGACCGGAGAAAATGAAGTTGATGCAGTTTACGCACGGTATGTTCATTTTGGCCAATATGTTGATAATTCCGTCCTAGAAGACAATCCAAATGTCAATAGAGAGATTGTTCGGGATTATTATCCTTCCTCATCAAACTATGACAAAGTCCTAACTGATCCGACCTATGTAGTTAAAGACTCGCCAGCGTTGAAGCGAGTTACTTCCAACTCAGAAGCAAGTCAGTATGCTATGCAGCTTGGAGATCTTGTCGCCAAGAGCTATGTGGTTAACAAGACAGGTTTCCACTCTTCCCTTACTTCTCATGACAGTGCCAATGTTTCCAATGTTACTAATGGCATGCATAATTTCTGGGTCGGAGCTTATGTGAATCTTGTAAGTAAGGTCGATGGTGATGGAAAGTTATTCAATAAAGATTCACGAGATCTTTTTGACGATAAAAAGACTTATACGGTCAATCATAACTATGGTGACGGCGCGACTTCGGCAGACAAAAATCTATCATTGTTAGTTCATGATGATGGTATGGTATATAACTTTAAACCGACCACTGTTGCAGGGGGAGCGCATGATCAGAATGCAACCCACCGACCATCATTGATGCACCAGTTTAGATATCACTATGACGGATTGGTGTTGTATGTGGGGGTAAATCCGGGTGTCGACTCAGCTGGGAATGATATACACGCCGTCGAGATTTCTTTTGAGGAAATAGAAAAATTCAGAAATGGAGAAGGTGTAAACGCATTCGGAAACACCTTTGTCGGTGTGTTCTTAGAAGGAAACCCACATCCGTTTTTCTTAGACTCAACTTCGGATGGACTGAAGACTGTAGACGCAAAATTAATGACCTTTGATCCAATAAAGGAAAATGGTCGTCCGGGATTTGACATCTATCAAAATAGGCAAGTTGTTGCAGAGGCTACGTACGGAATATATAAGTATCTCCACTTCGATGGGGAAGACGGAAAAATCTCCGATAAAGATCAAAATGGTAATCCACTTACATATACAGGAAAGGTTACAAACTTTGGAGAAAGTGGAGGTATTGGTATCAAGTATTGGCTTAAGTCAGTAAATATCTTGGATAACAAGATGTTGACTTTGAATGGTGTTACCCCAGATACGGCACCTGAAGATATCGGTTCTACGGTTAATATTGATCCTCAGGAAAGATACACCCTATCTGCCGAATTAACCGGTAGCGGAGGTGTGCTTATTCCAGAAAATAATATTGTAGTTTTAGGTACTCCTAAAACTATCTATAACATCAAAGTCCAAAACTACGCTGACGATGCTGAAGTCGAATTCAATCCTGCATTACCGAATTCTTATACCGGAGTGACACTTCTTGAGTCAGACGCTCTTCTAGCCGCTGGAATTGATGGAGCTCTAGGATCTGACAGTTCTTATACTTCTGCGCTCCAGTTAGTTGAGGGTAAAACTGGAAAGACTGCATTTTATTTGCAAGGCCATCAGCAGGTGATAGGCAGTCTCACCGTCAAAGAGAATGCACTTCTCTCTTTGACAGAAGATGCGCCTATTCAGGTCAAGTCTAAAGACGGAAAAGCTTACACAGCCAATCGAGGGTCAACTGATGGTGAACTTACAATACGAAAAGGCGGTTTAGTCGCTGGAAACATCAAGGGGGAAGCAAAATCAATTATTAATGTCGAGGGGTATACTCTTGACATTTCCTCTGCCAACCCGGACTTCTTGGGAACTGTTTATCTCAAGGGTGCAAGCGGACTATTAAATAATCAAAACGCACTTGAAGCGGCTGCTGCCAACGTTGACAAAGATTCATCTTTGTATTTCTTGACATCTGCTGCGCCGGCAATTACCAAAGCTGTAGGCAACACAACGGCAACCATTCGTGCTATTACAAATAGCGGTCACGTTTACCTTTCTAATGCAGATTTAGACCAGAAACTTGATACTCTGAATGTTGTGAATGTTAAAAATGCCTACGAAGGTAGTGCAGGCTCTGTAATCCATTATCGTGGCTTGGTTCAGGGACCAAACAACTCTCAAGTAGATGTTGTTCGCTCTCAGACCGCAACGGGAACTTCAGAGATAAGCTTTGGTAATCATAAGGATCTTCCTCCGGTGGGTGTCTTTGCTCAGTCTAAGGGTGAAAAGACTCTTAAAGAGAACGGTATTCCGGTTTTCATTGTCCAAAACCCAACGCATGATGCAAACGATCTCACTTTGACAATGCAAGAGTTCGGAGTCAAGGCAAAAGACAACGAAGCTTATAAATGGATATATGGTCTCGGCTATAACGAAAAGAAGGATGGTTCAAGAGAATGGGTACTGTACAACAGCAATACCCCGGATGATGAACCTACTCCAATCATTCCGCCTTCTCCGTCAGTGGATCCTGATCTGCCGAATGTCCCTGTGTTGAGACCGGAAAGCGGTGCCTATATCGCTAACTCGGAAGCTTGGGCTAAGATGCATATGCGTCTGCATGATCGTTTCGGGCAGGCTTATTACATCGATCCGTTCGACGGTGAAGAAAAGAAGGCTTCCGGATGGGTTCGCCAAGTCGGAACACATTCCCACTTCAAAGCCGGTTCAAGCAAGACACACGCTAGAACAGCAATCACTCAGGTCGGTGCTGATTTGATCAGAAATGAAGCTAATGAGGATTGGAAGTACGTTGGCGGCGTGTTTGCCGGTGGCTTATACAACCGCGCAAATACTCGTTCTTGGGATAGCGCTAAATCTCGTTCTGACGGATACTCATTGGGTATCTACGGAACTATCTATACTGGCAATAGTCCGGACGATGGCTTCTATGTAGATTCTTGGCTGCTGTTCGGCCGTTACGACAATAAGGTTTGGGGCGATGAAAACCCAGGCTTCAAATACAAGTCCCGCGGTTGGGTCTGGTCCGTTGAAAGCGGCTATACGATCCCGCTCTCAGAGTCCGGAACAAAAGACTACAACAAGCTGATTTGGACATTCCAGCCGGAAGTTCAGGTGGTTTGGGACGGCGTACGAGCCAGCAGTGTGGTTGACAATACGGGAACCAAGTACACCCAGCTGGGCAAAGATAACGTTTCCATCAGAGTCGGCGCCAGACTTCATGCCAACTACATGAATAAAGGCTTAGGCTTTATCGAAGGAAACTGGATCCATAATACTAAGAACCCCGGCGTGAGGATGACCAACGGCGATATCTATCGCAGCGGCGGACGCAATGTCGGTGAGTTCCGTATGGGTCTCGAAGGACATTTAAGTCGCAATACGCTTGGTTGGGCAACTGTCGGTGTGCAGGCTGGTAAATCCGGCTATCACAACGAGACGGCTCAAATCGGCTTGAGATACATGTTCTGATGAGCAAGAAGAACCGGAGAGCTTCGCCTCTCCGGCTTGCAAAACCTGCATTTGACGGAATTTCTAATCATGAAAACACAAAAAAATATATTGAAATTAGCTGCGGTTGCTGCTCTTGCTCTGACTCTTGGAGCTTGCTCTTCTTACAACCACAAAGACTATCCTAGAGAAAGCTGGTTTAAAACCGGCAGTCAGTTGATTGAGGCTGAACAGTTCCAGAAAGCCGAAAATCCTTTAAAAGTTGTCTTAGTCGTCAACTACACATGGGAAGGCAGACCGATCGTTCAAGAACCGTTTGAAGACAGACCGGCCGATTGGAGAGAACAGTATGGATTATGGGAAGCCACTAAACGTTATCTTCAGCAGACAGGTCAGTTTGTCATCGTCGATGAAGACAACGAAGAAAAGCAAGGCGTCATGACCGTCGATCTTTCTCGTTGGATGGACGAAGAAACGAAAAAAGCTATCGCTGCTAAAGAAGCTGACCCGCAAAGTCATCCTGAAAAAATCGTCTACGAGTACGATATGACGATGAAGATGAGTCTGAACCTTCTTCAAGGAAAGGCCTTTACGGCTGCTCCGGTAACCGATCATATGTGGATCGGCCATGAAGATTCAGAAAAGAGAAAAGTCGGTCTTGAGCCGAAGAGATTTACTTTCTCCTATTTCAACAACATGGACTTCCATACTGAGTTCGTCCGCAGATTCTATAAACAGATGATCTTTGAGGGCGTAAAAGAAATGGACGATAAAGGTCTTTCGGCTCTTTTTGTCCCGAAGAAAGAACAGAAGTAATTTGAGTCCGGCGGAAGCCGGATTCGGAGAGGCCGCAATAAAAGTAAAGGCAGAATAATCGAATGCTCTGCCTTTTGCTTTGGTCGCAAATTTTAGATTGGACTATGGCGCTTTAGGAGCCGGCACGGGTGCAGCTGCTCCCGGGGCCTGCATTTCTTTCTGCAGTTCTAACTCGGCTTTTCGCTGAGCTATATCGTTCATATCAATTCTAGTTTTGACATTAGAACGTTTGAGCTCAAGATCAAGCTTCTTCATCTCAAGGTCAATCTGCCTCATTTCGTCGTCGTAGGCCTTCTTTTGAGCGGCTTCGGCGGCTTTCTTCTCATTAACCTTGGCTTGGGCGGCTCTGCGTTTTGCAGCTGCGGCTGCATTTGCCTTGGCTTGTCTTTGAGCGGCTCTGGCTTTTTCCAGAGCAATGGCTTGTTCATTGGCTTGAATCTGTCTTTCTGCCTGCTGAACAGCCATAATTTGTTGATCCGTCGGGCTTACCGGCACAAGCGGGTAAGTCTGCTCAACGATTTGTTGGGCATATACGCTTCCGGATAAAGCTGCGGCTAAAGCAATTACAGTAAATTTAAGATTCATGGATCATGCCTCCAAATTATTTTTGGCATCCGTAAGGATTGTTCGGCTGAATTCTTGTGCTTGTCGGACTTGTCGATGTCATGATGGCCGGACCAAGTTTGAACTCGCATAGCTGGCCGACTTGGGCGGAATTGAAAATTCTGCCGTTCATCTTGAAAGTAATTTGTACGCCGTTAACCAGAGCGTCTTGCGGAGAAGCATAGCTTGCTCCTGCAGCGCCAAGTGCACCGCCGGCAATCGCACCGACTGTTGTGCCTGTCCCGCTGTCAATGGAATGGCCGATAACACCGCCTAAAATTCCGCCGATTACAGTTCCTAACAGCTGATTGGTGCCTCTGTCAGAAGAATTGTTGACAGCGACTCTTGCCGGCTGAATAGCAATGATCTGAACGGTTTGAACTTGCTGGGCTTGGTTAACCTGTCCTGCAGAGTAAACGTCAGAGCGATAAATGTCGCCGTTTGCTTGACAGCCTGCAAGTAATGCAGCAACGGAAGCAGCAAGAGCAGCGTGTTTAAGTGAAACCATTTCCATTCTCCAAGTTGTTCTCATAAGTAATAAGATCTAATGATATAGCACGGCCGCTTATAGATGAACGGGGTGAGGTTTGACGAGAGCAAAGTGGGCTGAAAACCCGTAACAGTAGTTTTCCGTAATGAGCGCAAGAGTCCCTTAGGAAATTATTTATTTCTTAAAATTACACTGCCTATAATTTTTCTATACTAAAAATTGATGCCTTTGGAGGACTACTCAATATGCTTTTGACCCAGTTATTCAGAAGTTTTGATCTGAGTCTAAAGACAGATTTGGTTATGTTGAAAAGCCATTGCTGTTCTTCATGGAGCTACGTTTGTAATGCTTTCTTTTTCTTGATCGCATGGGCGGTTTTTCCATTGGAAAACAAACTATATAAAAAAATCTTCCGTAACCGTGCTTTCTATTTCCCGCAGATTAACTTTCACTCTCTCCACCCGCTTGATGCTTTTCGCATACTCATTCAGCTTGGCTTCCTTTGCTTGTTTGTAATCACAAAAGATAAATTCTCTCAGCGAAAAGCAAAAGGACAGCCCGGAACCCTGTCTCAGTTCGTCAGATACGTTCGAGTCAATATCGGCCGAGAAATCCGCAATCTCTCCGAGACTCTTTCTAAATTGCTGCTTTCAGACTCTTCATCTGCCGCAGAAAAAGGTAAAAATTCTGCCGAAGAACCTCCCCCTCATAAAATGGGGTGGGTAAGAAAAACCGTGATTGGCATCCTGCTTACCGTTGGCTTGGTCCTTTATTTCCTTTGTATCACTCAGCCTTTCAGCTTGGAAGAGCAAATCATCTTTTTGTCGATTCTGTGGGTGAGCGCTTTACTTCTTTTCCAGGCTCAGACACGATTGACGTTGCTCATGCTGATCGTCATCAGCGTGATTGTCTCCAGCCGCTATATCTGGTGGCGCTACACGGAGACGATTAACCCGAATAGTTTCATGAGCGTGATTTTCTCTTGGATGCTCATCCTTGCCGAAACTTATGCTTTCATCGTGATGTTGTTAGGTTATTTCCAGGTTTGCTGGGCCTTGGATAGAAAACCGACGTCGATGCCCAAAGATCCTTCCTTATGGCCTCACGTCGATATCTTTATTCCGACTTATAACGAACCCTTGGATGTGGTTAAACCGACCGTCTACGCTTGTTTAACGATGGATTGGCCGAAAGAAAAACTTCATGTCCATGTTCTTGACGACGGCAGCCGCCCTGAGTTTGAAGAATTTTCTAATTCCGTCGGTGCGGGATATATCAAACGCGAAAAACATAACCACGCAAAAGCGGGCAATATCAATCACGCTTTAACTAAAACTTCCGGCGAATTCATCACTATCTTTGACTGCGACCACGTTCCTGTCAGAAGTTTCTTAAAAAAGACCATGGGATGGTTTTTTAAAGATAAGAACATCGCTTTGATTCAGACGCCGCACCATTTTTATTCGCAGGATCCGTTCGAAAAGAATCTTCACCTCTCTGAACACGTACCGAATGAAAACTCTCTTTTCCATGACTTTATCCAGAAGGGAAATGACACTTGGAATGCCACAATGTTCTGCGGCTCTTGCGCCATTATGCGCAGAAAAGCTCTGGAAGAGGTCGGAGGTATTGCCGTTGAAACCGTGACTGAGGACGCTCATACTTCCTTGAAGCTCAACCGCAAAGGTTGGTCCTCCGCATTTTTAAGTACGCCTCTTTCAGCCGGCCTTAGTACGGAAACATTGGCCGCTCACATCGGCCAGAGAATCCGTTGGGCCCGCGGCATGATTCAGATCTTCCGATTGGATAATCCGTTATTCGGTAAAGGACTGACTATCCCTCAGCGCTTGTGTTTCTTAAATGCGATGATTCACTTCTTGCACGGCTTGCCCAGAATTATCTTCTTGCTTGCCCCGTTGCCGTTCTTGTTCGCCAACATTTATGTGATCTACGCAAGTGCCATCGCTATCTTCGTGTACCTCGTCCCTCATATGGTTCACTCGACAATGACGACTTACGTGATCCATAAAGGCTATCGCTTCCCGTTCGTCAGTGCGATTTACGAAACAATTCTTTCTTGGTACATCTTTGTTCCGACCTTAGTGGCTATCTTTGCTCCGCATAAAGGTAAATTCAACGTGACGGCTAAAGGCGGAGTTATCGATAAAGCCTACGTAGACTGGTCGGTTGCAAAGCCATATCTGTATTTGCTGATTCTGAACTTGGCAGGCCTTTGTTTCGGTTTATATAAGATGATCGGTGCCTCTCAGTACCAGGTACTGATGTTGGCAATTAATATCGGGTGGATTCTTTATAACCTCATCATTCTTTTTGCCTCAATCGCCGTCTGCGTTGAAAGCGTTCAGCAAAGAAAATTCCCGCGTGTTGCTGCCATGCAGAAGGTTACTGTTGAACTTTCTGATGGTCATAAAGTCAAGGCCGTGCTCGCGGCATTCTCTCAAAAAGATTGTCAGTTGGTATTCAAGATTCCGTCAGCCATCCCTAACTTCAAGCTTGGTGAAAGCGTCAAGTTAATATTCGGCGAAGGGAAGACCGTACACGAATTTAACTGCACGGTCTCCGCTATTTTCTCTGCCGGGGTTATTGATCTTGACGTTCATCAAGAAACATTGCAGAAAGAAAAAGAGTACACGGCATGCACATTCGGTGTCCCCGAACTGTGGATTAATAAACAGGCCAAAATCAAAGGATTCGGAATGCTTGACGGCTTCATGGCTCTTTTGAGGATGGCTCGTCAAGGCGTGGAGGCTTTCGTCCACTATACCCCGCCGTCATCGAGCTGGCTGTTTTATATAACCGTTGGATCTTTGAAATGGATAATTAGCTTTATCCCTAGAGTGCCAAAGCTTAGGAGTCAGTCTAAACAAACCGTATTTGCCTCTTAATTAGCATGCGTCCTTTGTGCCTAATTTATGAAATTTGGCTCCAGGAGGGCTCTCATTAAATATAATGGTAATCGCTAATAAAACATGAAACATGCTGGCCTTCCTTGCCTATAGGAAGGCCGGAATCTAACCCTCAGAAGTTACGTTTATGTCGATTAATAAAGAAATGATAGGAACTCGAGGCTCCGGGCCTCTGTGCTTTTTTCAGAAAATAGCAACGGCTGCTATTATTTCGGCTCTTTTTTTGACGCCGGCTGTCTCCGCGCCCGCCCCTCAAGAGGCATCGACTTTTATCAAAGATGTTGTTCCGAATTACAGAACAGATGAAATTCCTGTTATCCGTTCGGATGCGGCTTTGTTTGATTTTATCCCTGAAGGTAAGACAGAACAGATAAAGCTAACCGGAATCTATCCGGAAAGAAGCTTCAGGTTTTACAGCCCGAAAGATGAAATCATCTCCAAGGTGACGGTCACGTTAAAGTACACTACGTCGCCTTCGTTGATTCCTCAGCAAAGCCAGCTCAATATCTTCCTTAACGGCCAGATCCAAAAGAGTCTGCCGATCACTAAAGAACAGCTTGGCAATGCGGTAACGCAGACCGTTGAACTCAATACTAAAAATATCGAAGAAAGCAATCGCATGACGATTGAGTTCGTCGGTGTGTATACCAACAACTGCGGCAATATCGCAAACCCTTCTTTGTGGCTGACCATCGATGACTCAAGCTATATGTCGTTTAATACGCAGAAACTGCGTTTGGCCAACGACCTGAGCCTGATGCCGGCACCTTTTGCTAACAATTTGAGCCCGAATGCAACGACTCTGCCGGTTGTTTTTAACGAGAATCCTTCTCCGGCCTTAAAGAAAGCCTCCGGTATTTTTGCTTCGTGGATCGGCACTAAAACGGAATGGAGAGGCGCGGAATTTCCCGTTTATATCAAAGAAGTGCCGCAGGCTCAGAATTTCGTGGTCTTTGCTACCAATGACAGCAGACCGGAATTTCTGAAGAACTTGCCGGCCTTTACCGGACCCTTCGTAACCGTCGTTGATGCTCCTAACAGTCTCTACGCTAAAGTGCTCGTTATCGGCGGTAAAGACGAAGCTGAAGTGTTGACTGCAGCTGAATGGCTCGCCGTTAATTCACAGGTTCTTACCGGCAGTTCCGCTGAAGTAAAAGACTTTAAGCCGCTGCCTAACCGCGAAGCTTATGACGCTCCGAATTGGATTCCGACCAACGATAAAGTTACTTTTGAAAAAATCGCCAAGTACCGCGGTCAGTTAAGAAGCTCCGGACTTCATCCTGCTCCTATCTCTTTGGAAGTCAGACTTCCGCCTGACCTCTACATGGTCAACAAGAGCAATGTCGATTTAGATCTACGTTATCGCTACACCAAACCGACAAGCGGTGAAGCTGCTCAAATGCGCTTCTTGCTCAATGAGCAGCTCGTTGAGTCCTTCGAATTGGATCCGAAGAAAAACAGCAGTTCTTTCACTTCCAGATTCTCCCTGCTCAACGGTTTGGCCAATATGTGGAACGATACATCCGTTCCTACCGGGTTGCTTGGAGCAGATAACTTAATGCAGTTTGACTTCCAGTATGGGTTGGCTGTTCCCGGAGGATCAGTTGAAAACTGCAAGTCCGTTGCACTGATTCCGAGCCAAGTTGAAATCGATCCGACTTCCACAATCGATTTCTCCGGTTTTTATCACTTTGCTAAGCTCCCGAACTTAAACTTGTTCACGGTAAGCGGTTTCCCGTTTACAAAGTATGCCGACTTGTCTGAGACCGGCGTCGTACTGGCAAAGGATGCTCCGGCAGCCGTTTTGACGACTTACCTCAATACGATGGCCCGTCTTGCTGCCCAAACAGGCTATCCTGCAACAAAGCTGACCGTTGTTGAAACTATCGATAAGGGTGCCCTGAAAGATAAAGACATCCTGGTATTCGGTGAAAACAGCCGGATTCTGGACGGTATCGATAAAGAAGATGCCGGCGTAGCTATCGATAAAATTAAACAGGGAATTGAAAAGTCTCTGACTAAGACAGCCTCCGATGACAAGAATATGGAGTCAGTAGTAGCTGAAGATGCCGGAATAGCCGCCATTGTTCAATACCAGTCTCCTTTCAGCGATGACAGATCTGTCGTTGCTGTGCTCGGCGACGGTCAGGACGGAAGTTTTCTCATCAACAAACGATTGATGATCCCGGGCGACTTGAAGCTGATTGACGGCAGCGTCGCTGTCTTTAAGACAAACGCAACCCCTACAAGTTATAACATCGGACCTACTTACTACACGGGTTCCTTGCCGTGGCACCAGAGAATTTGGTACTCCATGCTCGATCAGCCCGTGTTGCTGGTTCTCTTTACTCTCGTCTGCGCATTGCTGTTTGCCGGTGGTATTTACTACCTGATGCACTCTTTGATCAGATACCGCAGCCGTCGTCATAAATAAGGAGAATTAGATGAAAAAGAAACTGGTTGCCGCTTTGCTGATGAGTTTGGCTGTACACCTTCCGGCACATGCATGGGATCTTTGGGACGAGTTCAAAGCGGTTAATGTCACTCCGGAAGGCCGTGTGGTCGATTACAGCGACGCTAAACTGATTACGACTTCCGAAGGACAGTCATACGGAATGTTCTTCGCCCTCGTGGCTAACGACAAAGAATCTTTCGATAAGATTTTTGCTTGGTCTGAAAAGAATTTGGGGCCCGATCAACCTGCTTGGTGGTGGGGCATTCCTGACGGCAAGAAAGACGGACAGGGAAAAATCCTGGACACCAACAACGCTACAGACTCGGATATGTGGATTGCTTACTGTCTTTTGGAAGCAGCCCGCATCTGGAATGAACCGGCCTATGAAACAAAAGCTAAAGCCTATATGGCTAAGCTCAAAGAATTGGTCAGAGACGTTCCGACCGTTGGAAAAGTTATTCTGCCTGCCCGCGTGGGCTTTGAAGAAAAGGGCGTAGTAACTATCAACCCGAGCTATTATCCGCCGTTTATTCTCAGACGTTTTGCCGAGTACGATCCGTCGTGGCTCCCTATCCTTGAGGGCTTGATTAACGCCATGATCCGCTGTTCTCCGGGCGGAGCGGCTCCTGACTGGGCAAAATTCGACTCAACCGGAAAATTGCTTGAGCCCGAGAAGATGGTCGGCAGCTACAACGCTATCCGCACTTATTTGTGGGCGGCTATTACTTCTCCGAAAGATCCGTTGTACGCCAAGTTGGCTCGCCACTATGCACCGATGATCAATGCCGTTAAGACCTTAAATGTACCTCCGGAAGAGGTTAATCTAGGCAGCATGAGCTTTGGTCCGAGAGAAGTGAATGCGTTCGGGGCTTGCTTTTTACCCTATGTCTCTAACGATAAGAGCGGCGCTGTTATTCGAACCTTGCTGACAAATACTAAAATGCAGGGAGACAACTACTATCGGAATGTATTGACGATATTTGGCTTGGGCTTCGATTACAAAAACTACGCCTTTGATGCGAAGGGCCGCTTGTATATCCCGAAAGATAATATGACGGTCAGAGTAAATCAGCCTCAAAATAAACCATAAGAAAAAGGAAAAAACACCACATGAGAGTTAGCGGTGCTCGAACAGCAAGCTGGAGCGGGCTGGGGCTTTGGAACGTTTTCTTTGTCGGAGAGTTTTTACTGGCGGGTTTCGGCTATTTGCACCTTAATCTTGTGCAGAACTGCCTGCTTGCGGCTTTCGTCATTTTTCCAATTCAAAATCGTTTCCTTCGCGTCGTCAGAACACTGCTGGCTATTGCTGCTGCAGCAGCAATGGTCTATGCGGAAAGCTGGCTTCCCGGACTCGAAAGCATCAAAGGAAATTTCCATAATTTAGAAGCAATGGGCACAAGCTATCTGCTTGAGTCCGCCTATAACTTCCTGAATTTTGAAATGATCGGCGTCGGTATTCTGCTGATCATCGCCTACTACGGTTTGAAGGACTACGTTCGCATCTCCACATTTACCTTGCTGTACCTGTTCCTTCTTATCTGCGCTCCGATTTGGCAGCCATGGTTTGAAAAGCCTGTCGAACAGGTTGTTGTGGCTCAAACCGAAGTTGCTAAACCAGGAGAGAAAACGGAAGAGGTTCGATCCGATCTGCTTCCGCAGAAGGATCGTCCGACCAATGAAAATCTGGATAAGTGGCTTTATGAGTTCCACAGCAAGGAAAAAGCCCGTAGGGCCGTATTCCCCGAGCGTTTAGGCAAAGACGATACGCCATTCGATATTCTGCTCATCAATATTTGCTCTTTATCCAACGATGACCTGCAAACTGCGGGTTTGACCAACCACGAAGTTCTCAAAGAGTTTAATGTCGTCTTCGATAACTTTAACTCCGCGACTTCCTACTCCGGTCCTGCAGCGCTGCGTCTGCTGAAGTCCGTCTGCGGTCAGCCTTCCCATGAAGATCTGTATGAAGGCAGAAATCCGGATTGCGAATTGATGAACCGTTTGGGCCATCTCGGCTATAACCAGCACGTATTCATGGACCACAGCGGTAAATACGATAACTTCTATCAGAGCTTGAGACATTTAGCAGGTCTTAGCCCGCAGCTCGGCGCAATGAACTATCCGAAACGCTACGATTCTTTCGATGAAGAGCCGATTGGAGATGCTCGCGCCGTCTTTAAAGAGTGGGAAAAAATTCTTGCTTCCAACAAAGATAAGCGCAGCGCGACTTTCTTTAACTTGATCGCTCTTCATGACGGCAACAGATATGCCAATAAGAGAAGACTGGCGCCGTTTAAGCCGAGAGCTAAGGCTATGCTCGACGACCTGCAGTCATTGATCAAAGATATTGAAGCATCGGGCAAGAAGGTCATGCTGATAGTGGTTCCGGAACACGGTGCTGCCGAACGCGGAGATAAGGTCCAAGTAGCTCACTTGCGCGACATCCCGAGCCCGTCTATTACCAAGGTTCCGGCCATGGTTAAATTCATCGGCATCGGTGACGGAGACGAACAAGTTCAAGTCAAGGAACCGACTAGCTATCTGGCAATCAGCAGCTTGATCGGCAGAGTTCTGCAAAGCAACTATTTCAGCGTAGAGCATGGTACCGTCCCGCTTAACGACCTAGTTAAAGACCTTCCGCAGACGGAAGCCGTTTCAGAAAACGCTAATGCGAAGGTGATTCACTATCAGAACAAAGATTATGTGAAGATGGATAAGGGTGAATGGCGCGAATACGCAAAATAACTTCGCCTTGAAAAATAATCTTCAAATCAATGTATTAAACCGAAACAAGATATAAACTCAAATGTTGGGGCTCGAAAGACCCCAACTCCTTCTTTTTTATTGGAGCATGTAGTGCAAAAGTTAGTCATTAAAGGTGGTGTCCCTCTGCATGGAGAAATCTCAGTCTCCGGCGCTAAGAATGCGGCGCTTCCTTTATTAGCATCTGCCTTGTTGACGGACGAACCGGTTGTTTTTGAAAACGTACCCGAGTTGGCTGACGTCAATACGATGATTCGTCTTCTCGAGGATTTAGGATGCAAGATTGAGAGAAATGACCATCGTGTGAAAATCGATGCTTCTCAAGTTCGCTCCACCGTGGCTAATTATGACTTAGTCAAGACAATGCGGGCCTCCATCCTGGTGCTTGGTCCCTTGCTTGCCCGTTTCGGCAAAGCAACCGTCTCATTGCCCGGAGGATGTTCTATCGGGGCGCGCCCCGTCGATCAGCATATTAAGGGCATGAAGGCCCTAGGTGCTGAAATCAATTTGGAACACGGATACGTCAACGCCTCTGCTGACAAACTTGTCGGTGCCCGTGTTCTAACCGATATGGTGACCGTAACCGGAACCGAAAATCTCCTGATGGCCGCTGTGCTGGCCGAGGGTGAAACAGTTCTTGAAAACGCAGCCCGCGAGCCGGAAGTCGTTGATTTGGCACGCTGCTTGAAGTCCATGGGAGCCGATATTACCGGCGAAGGTACCGTCAGAATTGTTGTAAAGGGAGTGAAGAAACTCCACGGAACCAATTACAAAGTCATGGCAGACCGTATTGAAGCGGGAAGCTTCTTGGTGGCCGGCGTAGCAACCGGCGGTGATGTCACCGTTACTGACTGCCAGCCCGAGTATCTCGGCGCCGTTATCGAAAAATTATTAGAAGCCGGTGCTGAGGTTATTACCGGAGACACTTGGGTTCGTGCCAAATCTAAAGGCCGCACCAAAGCCGTTGATATTAGAACCGTTCCGTATCCCGGTTTTCCAACCGATATGCAGGCACAGTTTATGGCTTTGGATACGATTTCCGACGGTGCCTCTCATATTACTGAAACGATTTTTGAAAACCGTTTCATGCACGTTCCGGAGCTGCAAAGACTCGGCGCTGACATCAACATTGACGGCCATACTGCGACTGTCAGAGGTGTAGAAAAACTTTCCGGCGCTCCCTTGATGGCTACGGATTTAAGAGCCAGCGCAGCTCTTGTTATTGCTGCTTTGGTTGCGGACGGAGAGTCTACCGTAGACCGCATCTACCACTTGGATCGCGGATACGAAAGAATGGAAGAAAAATTAAAGACCTTGGGTGCTCAGATAGAAAGGGTTAAAGCATGATTACTATCGCACTTTCAAAGGGCCGCATTTTTACCGAAACACTGCCGTTCTTGGCAGCTGCCGGTGTGGTCCCGCTAGAAGATCCTGAGACTTCAAGAAAACTGCTTATCGGCACAAACCATCCGGATATTCGTATCGTGGTGGTGCGTGCCAGCGACGTTCCGACTTATGTCCAATACGGCGCAGCAGATATGGGAGTAGCGGGCAAAGACTCACTGTACGAACACGGTGGGGCCGGACTTTATGTTCCTTTGGATTTGAACATTGCTAAATGCAGAATGTGCGTTGCATGTCCTCGTGATTTTGACTACCACGCCAAAGTCAGAAGAGGAGCACGCCTGAGAATCGCAACCAAGTTCATGAAGTACTCCCGCAACTATTTCGCCAAGATTGGCGTCCACGTGGATCTGATTAAGCTCTACGGCTCAATGGAGCTTGCTCCGATTGCAGGTTTGTCCGATGCCATCGTGGACTTAGTCAGTTCCGGCGCCACTTTGAGGGCAAACAATTTGGTTGAAGTCGAGCAGATCGATACCATCTCTTCACGCCTGATTGTGGGACAGGCAGCCATGAAGCTCAAAACCAGTGAACTTCTTCCGATAATTGATACTTTTGAAAAGACTGTTAAATATGACGATTAGATTTTTAAATACGAAGGATAAAGACTTCGAAAAGAATTTCTCCGCATTAGTAGCTGTTGACAGTTCCGTTGATCCGGAAATTACAAAACGAGCTGAAGCAATCGTCGAAGACGTTCATAAACGCGGAGACGAAGCTGTTTTGGAATATACCAACCGTTTCGACCGCATGAACGCCAAGAGCATGGAAGAATTCCGCATCACTCAGGAACAGTTGAAAAACGCCCTGGAGACTTTGCCGGAAGACCAAAAGCATGCTTTAACAGTAGCTGCCGAACGAATTCGCTCCTTCCACGAACATGAGCTCGGACAAAGCTGGTCTATCACTGAAAAAGACGGTACAAAGCTTGGTATTCGCTACACCGCCTTGGATTCCGTCGGTCTTTATGTTCCCGGCGGAAAGGCCGCTTATCCGTCTTCCGTTCTGATGAACGCGATGCCTGCTCACGTTGCCGGCGTTAAAAATATCGTTATGGTTGTTCCGACTCCGGGCGGTACTCCTAACCAGCTCGTGCTGGCTGCAGCTTGCTTAGCCGGTGTGTCCACCTGCTTTACTATCGGCGGAGCTCAGGCAGTTGCTGCTTTGGCTTACGGTACAAAAACAATTCCTGCAGTCGATAAAATCGTCGGCCCCGGCAATGCTTATGTTGCCGCCGCTAAGAGATATGTGTTCGGTACCGTTGGCATCGATATGATTGCCGGTCCGTCTGAAATTCTCGTTATCTGCGACGGCAAGACAAATCCTGACTGGATTGCGATGGACTTATTCAGCCAAGCTGAGCATGACGAGTTGGCCCAGGCTATTTTGCTGACTCCTGATGCAGAATTTGCAGAAGCCGTTAAAGCTTCTATCGAAAAACAGCTTCCCGAAATGCCTCGCAAAGACATCATTGCAGCCAGCTTGAAGAACCGCGGTGCAATTATCGTTACCGAATCCGTCGAAGAAGCTTGCCGCATTGCCGACAAGATTGCTCCGGAACACTTGGAATTGTCCGTTGAAGATCCGGAAAAATATGTTGATTTGATTCATCACGCCGGGGCTATGTTCTTAGGCGCTTATACCTGCGAAGCCTTGGGTGACTACTGCGCAGGCCCTAACCACGTATTGCCGACTTCCAGAACAGCCCGTTACTCTTCTCCATTGGGCGTTTGGGATTTCCAAAAGCGTACCAGCATTCTCAAGGTTTCTAAACAAGGTGCTTATGAGCTCGGCAAGATTGCTGATGTTCTGGCCCGCGGTGAGTTCTTGTACGCTCACTCCGGCAGCGCAATGTACCGTGTCAAGGACTTAGACAGCAAGGATAAATAATGAGCAGGCAGGCTGAGATTCGCAGAGAAACCAAAGAGACCAAAATCTTCGTGAAGGTCGATTTGGACGGAACGGGTAAGGCATCTATCTCGACGGGAATTGGATTCTTCGACCATATGCTTGATCAAATCGCTCGTCACGGTCTGATTGATTTGACCGTGCAGTGCGAAGGAGATTTAGAAGTCGACGGCCACCACTCCGTCGAGGATGTTGGTATAGCTTTGGGGCAGGCCATTGGTCAAGCTCTTGGCGATAAGAAAGGCATCGTACGCTATGGTTTCAGCTATGTGCCGTTGGACGAAGCTCTTTCCAGAACCGTTATCGACTTTTCCGGCCGTCCTTATCTGTCTTGGAGTGTTGATTTCACTGCTCCGATGATCGGTGCCTTGGACTCTCAGCTGCCGCGGGAATTCTTCTTAGCACTGAGCACGAATGCCAAGATGACCTTGCATATTGATAATTTGAAGGGCATCAACGCTCACCATCAGTGTGAATCCGTTTTTAAATCTTTCGGAAGGGCGCTCCGCATGGCAGCAGCCATCGATGAACGCTCCAAAAATGTCATTCCTTCCACCAAAGGGACTTTATGAAAATTGCAGTAGTTGACTACGGCTCAGGAAATCTGCGTTCCGTTTATCAGGCAATAAGGAAAGTTGCTCCTTTGAACTCAGATGTTTGGGTAACTGAAGATCCGAATAAAGTAAAAGAAGCCGACAGGGTCATTTTCCCGGGCCAGGGCGCAATGCCTGACTGCATGGCAAATCTGCGCAAAGCCGGACTGGAAGAGGCGGTAAGGGACTCTCTCAAGAAAAAGCCTTTTTTTGCGGTTTGCGTCGGCGAACAAATGCTGTTTGACTTCAGCGAAGAAGGCGATGTGCCTGCCCTCGGTATATTTCCGGGACGAGTCGTCCGCTTTCCGGCCAACCAGTACGGTGAGGATGGCTCTCGTTTGAAAGTTCCGCAAATGGGTTGGAACAGGGTGCGTAAAGCGATGGACCATTACATCTGGGAAGGAATTCCGGATAATTCTTGGTTCTATTTTGTCCATAGTTACTACGTTGTGCCTGCTGATTTGAATTTGATTGCAGGAACAACTGACTACGGTAGAAAAGTTACCGTGGCAGTGGCCAAAGACTACATTTTTGCCACCCAATTCCATCCTGAAAAAAGTGCTGATATGGGCTTGAAGCTCTACAGCAATTTCCTAACTTGGAAACCTTAATCTTAAGTTTTTATAAAAAGAAGTACTACCATGCTTTTAATTCCCGCTATTGACATTAAGGACGGCAAGTGTGTCCGTCTGCGCCAAGGTGATTTGACATCCAATATCTCCGTTTTTAACGAAGATCCTGTAGCACAGGCCAGACAATGGGTTGAGATGGGAGCAGAAAGAATTCATATTGTTGATTTGGACGGTGCCAGAACCGGCAAGCCGGTAAACCTTCCAATCATTCGTAAAATTTCCGAAGAGTTCGGTGAAGACGTCGAAATCGAAGTCGGCGGCGGCATGAGAACTCTTGAAAGAGTCGAAAAAACTCTGGATGCCGGTGTTGATTTCGTGGTGATCGGTACTGCTGCCGTCAAAGCCCCCGGTTTTCTGCATGATGTCTGCAGCCAGTACGGCGGCAGCGTGATTGTTGGCTTGGACGCCAAAGACGGTATCGTCATGACGGACGGTTGGACTAAGTCTTCCGGCCGTACCGCAATCGATTTAGCTAAGAAATTCCAAGATTACGGTGTTGACGCCATTCTTTATACCGACATTTCCCGTGACGGCATGCTTACCGGTTGCAATGTTGAAGCTACTGCTGACTTAGCCAGAGCCATCGATATTCCGGTCATTGCTTCCGGTGGTATCCGCGACTTAGACGATATCCGCAAGCTTCTCGATGTCGAATACGACGGCGTCACCATGGCTGTCCTCGGACGTTCTTTGTATGAGCACACCTTGGACTTCAAAGAAGCTTTGGAATTAGTTAAAAATCACAAACCCAACTGGAGTTTCTAATGCTCGCCAAAAGAATTATTCCTTGCTTAGACGTCACTGACGGTAAAGTCGTTAAAGGCGTTAACTTCGTAGAACTCCGTGAAGCCGGTGATCCCGTTGAAGTTGCTCGCCGTTACGATGAACAAGGTGCCGACGAAATTACGTTCTTGGATATTACCGCCACGTCTGACAATAGAGGCTTAATTCTTAAGGTAATTGAAGATGTAGCCGCACAGGTATTTATTCCGCTCACTGTCGGAGGCGGTGTCAGAGAAGTCGGAGATATTCGCCGTCTGTTGAATTCCGGAGCCGATAAGGTTTCCATCAACTCTGCCGGCGTTAAAAATCCGGATCTCATTGGAAATTCCGCAGCTATCTACGGTTCTCAGTGCATCGTCGTGGCTATCGATGCTAAGAGAGCAGGCGAAAATAAGTGGGAAGTCTATACTCACGGCGGACGTGTCAATACCGGCATTGATGCCGTGGAATGGGCCAAGAAAGTTCAGTCTCTCGGGGCCGGCGAGATTTTGCTTACCAGTATGGACGGCGACGGGACTAAAAAAGGATTTGACCTTGAACTGACGGCCGCCGTCAGCAACGCCGTGGATATTCCGATTATTGCTTCCGGCGGCGTCGGTAACCTTCAGCATTTGGTCGACGGCATTAAGATCGGGCAGGCTGACGCTGTGCTTGCGGCTTCTATCTTCCACTTCGGAGAATATACCGTCGGGCAAGCTAAGCAATACATGCGGGATCACGGTATTCCGGTGAGGTTGGACTAAGATGTTTATTGACGAAATTCACTTTGACTCTAAAGGTCTCGTCCCGGTGATAGCGCAAGACGCCAAGGACGGCACGATTTTGATGTTGGCTTGGGCCAATAAGGAAGCACTCGAAGAAACGGTTAAAACCGGTCGCGGAACATACTTTTCCCGTTCTCGTTCGAAGTTGTGGAGAAAGGGCGAAGAGAGCGGCAATATTCAAAAAGTCTCCGAAATTCTTCTCGATTGCGACGGCGATGCTGTCATTTATAAGGTTGAGCAAATCGGAGGTATTGCATGTCATACCGGGCATAGAAGCTGTTTCTATAAAACCTTGAAAGGCAATGCTTGGAAAGAGAATTCAGATGTACTTAAGTCTCCGGACGTAATGTACGCAAACCATAAATAAGAGGAACAAATGGAAAGAATTCCTGTAATCAGTGAGATCGCCGATGTTATCGATAGCCGCAAAGGAGCTGATCCTCACACTTCTTATGTAGCAAAACTGTTCTCAAAAGGACCGGATGCTGCATTAAAGAAAGTCGGCGAAGAGGCAACCGAAGTTGTCATGGCCGGAAAGGATAACGACCCTGATCACCTCATCTATGAAGTTGCCGACCTTTGGTTTCATTCAATGGTGGTATTATCACAGGCCGGTCTGAGACCCGAACAAGTCCTAATGGAACTGCAGAGAAGAGAAGGGACTTCAGGCCTGGTAGAGAAAGCCTCCCGCAAGGATTAGAAATAAATAAAAACTTCAATAAATGTAAATCTTAGGGTAATTCATATTGAGTACTGAGAGCATTTATTGAAAAATATTAAATGTTAGATTGGAGAAGATTATGCAAAAGGACGATTGCCTGTTCTGTAAGATTGCGAAAGGAGAGATTCCTTCTAAGAAAGTCTACGAGGACGAAGAAGTTATTGCTTTCAAAGATATCAATCCTGCAGCACCCGTCCATTTGTTGATTATTCCAAAACAGCACTACGATTCCCTGGCTGTAATGGGAAAGAACGAAGAGCCGCTTTTAGGTAAAATGCTGGCTTTAGCTCCTGTCCTTGCCAAAGAAGCAGGTGCAAATAATGGTTTCCGTGTGGTCATCAACACCGGTCACGACGGCGGCCAAGAAGTTAATCATATTCATATTCATGTCTTAGGCGGTCCCCGTCCTTGGACAAAACTCTAGGAGTAAATAATGGGTTCATTTTCTATTTGGCATTGGCTTGTCGTACTTGTTATCGTTGTCTTGATTTTCGGTACCAGCAAACTCAAGAACATGGGTAAAGATCTCGGCGGCGCCGTTAAAGGCTTCAAAGAAGGCATGAAAGAAGCTGAGGCCGAAGCTAAAGCTGAAACAAAGCCTGCCCCTCAGGTTGCTGAAAAGAAAGCTGAAGACGTTGTTGACGTTAAAGCAACTGAAAAGAAAGAAGCTTAATTTAGAAGTATTGTCCTATGCTAGATTTCAGCATGGGAGAGATCGGCCTTATCGCTGCAGTTGCTCTTGTGGTGCTAGGGCCTGACAAACTCCCTCAGGTTGCTAAGACTGCGGGTTCCTTAATGGGGAAAGCGCAGCGTTTTGTTACTCAGGTCAAGACTGATATTGACAAAGAAATTCAGTTATCCGAACTGAAGAAGATTCAAGAAGACGCTAAGAAAATGGCTAGCGATCTTCAGGATAACTTGCGCAACACACAAAATCAGATTGAGAAAGAAGTATCCGATCTGAATTCCGCAGTCAATTCCATTGGCAAAAGTATGGAAGACCAAGCCAAGGACACTGCGGCTCAAATCAACGAAGTAAAAAACGAAGTCAAGAATCAATGGCTTTCTGATACGGCTCCTAAGGCTGCAGCACAATCCGAAGCTTCTATCGAAAACATGGTGGAGGCTCCCGCTGCTGAGAAGCAAACTGCTTGGGAAATCACTCCGGATAAAGTCGATACCTCTAACTTAGAGGGGGCATTTGCTTGGAACGATACAGAGTCCGGTCAGACCTCTATTCCGGTTCCTGTTCCTCCGGCATTGACCGAAGAAGATTCCTTAATCGGTACTTCCAGCGGAGTGGACTTTAATTCAATTACGGAATCGGAAAAAATTGCTGCATTGAGTAAAGAAGTTGAAGAGCTGAAGGCGATGATTCAGTCCAATACTTTGGGCTCTAAAAAACAGACTCGTTTTGCTAAGCGCGGTCACGTAAATAAGTTGGCTGTTGCAGCTAAACTCAATAGAATTCACAAGACTAGAAGTAGATATTCATAATCTCATGAGCGATAAAGACTTAGAGTTAGAAGGGCCGGAAGATGACAAGGAACAGACCCTTGTCGCTCACCTAGTTGAGCTTCGCTCCAGAATCGTTCGCATGGCTGCGGCGATTTTGTTGGTATTCGCCTGCCTTTCCCCGTTTATGAAGCAGATCTTCGACTACCTCAGCCAACCGTTGATGGTCGCTCTGCCTCAAGGCGCAAAGCTGCTGGCAACAGGCGTTATCGCACCATTCATGGTGCCTTTGAAGGTAACGCTTTTCGTGGCCTTTATTATTGCTCTGCCATACGTACTTTGGCAGATGTGGGGATTTATTGCCCCCGGTTTATATAGAAAAGAGAAGAGACTCGCATTACCAATTATCATTTCGTCTTTGGTTATGTTTTTCCTTGGAATGGCTTATTGCTATTTCATCGTATTTAGGATGGTCTTCCAGTTCATTGCAGGATTCTCACCGGATTCCGTTAACTTTGCACCGGATATCGATTCCTATTTCGGCTTCGTCTTGGCCCTCTTTATTGCGTTCGGTGTGACGTTCGAAGTTCCTATCGTTGTGGTAGTTCTCAACAGACTCGGCATCACAACCGTAGAAAAACTAAAAAAAGCACGCCCTTACATGGTCGTAGGCGCCTTCGTGATTGCTGCGATCTTTACTCCCCCTGACGTCCTCTCTCAACTTCTCCTGGCTTTGCCTTTGGTAATTCTCTACCAAGTTGGAATTTGGCTTTGTTCCATTTTCGGAACGGCTAAAAATTTGGATGAAGATGAGGAAGAATAACATTGGAATTTCAAAAACCTTTTGATCGAATTTATCTTCTGAGTCACCAGCACGATTATGCTCGTCTCAGAAGATCGTCGCAGTGGCATCCGGAAGTTGGAACTCTCACTTTTGGCAACAAGAAGTGGACCGTAAAAGACTATTCCGATTGTAATTGGTTCGTCAGAAATTCTTATGCCAAGATGCTCCTCAAGCGTGAACTTAACGCAATTTCAATGCTTGACGGTATTGAGGGCGTCCCGCAGAATCCTTTCTTTGTTGACTCTTGCTGCTTGGCATTTGAATACGTTGAAGGGGACTCTTTGAGGGACTATCCTGCGGACAAAATTACCCCGGAGTTCTTAACTGAGTGTGAGAGAATTCTGCGAGATATTCACAAGAAAGGATTGGTTCATCTAGATACCGGTGCGATGGGAAATTGGATTGTTAAGCCCGATAATAGACCGGCACTGATTGATTTCCAGACAGCGATGAAAACAAAGGGCCTGCCTTCTAGGCTAGTCGCTTTCTTAAAGGCGATGGATCTGCGAGGCGTATATAAAAAATGGATTGCCTTCCATCCCAATGAAATGGGAGAAAAGAGGAAAAAAGCAGCGGAACGCTTTGAAAAAATACGTAAAATTTGGTTATTCCATCCAAAGAAGAAATAACAATTCGAACACCGAACCAATAAAATTCAATTACATTACTCCCGCATAGAAATTGCGGGCATTTTTTTAAAGGATATGGTATGGCTCAATTCGTTTATACGATGAACCGAGTTGGAAAAATCGTTCCACCAAAGAGACAAATTCTGAAAGACATTTCTTTGTCTTTCTTCCCCGGCGCAAAAATTGGTGTTTTGGGTTTGAATGGTGCAGGTAAATCCACACTCCTGAAAATCATGGCAGGCATCGATAAAGAGATTGAAGGCGAAGCCATTCCAATGCCCGGCTTAAACATCGGTTATTTGCCGCAGGAGCCTGTCCTTGATCCTGAAAAAACAGTTAAAGAAACAGTCGCTGAAGGGTTAGGTGAAGTTTTTTCCGCCCAGGATAAGCTGAACAAAATTTACGAAGCCTACGCTGATCCGGACGCTGATTTTGATGCATTGGCTGCTGAGCAAGCTAGATTGGAGGCCATTATCGCGACTAGCGGTACCAATGCCGAGACTCAAATGGAAATTGCTGCTGACGCATTGCGCCTGCCTCCATGGGATGCACGTATCGGTAATCTTTCCGGAGGAGAAAAACGCCGTGTGGCACTTTGCCGTCTGTTGCTTTCAAGACCGGATATGCTCCTTCTTGACGAACCGACCAACCACTTGGATGCGGAAAGCGTTGACTGGCTCGAACAATTCCTCCAGAGATTCCCGGGAACCGTTGTTGCCGTAACTCACGACAGATACTTCTTGGACAATGCTGCTGAGTGGATTCTGGAATTGGACCGCGGTCACGGTATTCCTTGGAAAGGAAACTATTCTTCCTGGCTCGATCAAAAAGAACAGCGTCTGTTGATGGAACAGAAGAAAGAAGACGCTCGAATCAAGGCCATGAAGCACGAACTTGAATGGGTTCGCCAGAATGCAAAAGGCAGACAAGCTAAGAGCAAGGCACGTTTGCAGCGTTTCGAAGAGATGAGTTCTTACGAATACCAGAAACGTAACGAAACCAACGAAATCTTTATTCCTGTCGCTGACCGTCTCGGTGATAAAGTCATTGAGTTCAAGAATGTCTCTAAGGCCTTCGGCGATAAGCTTTTGTTCGATAACCTGAGCTTTACGATTCCACCCGGAGCAATCGTCGGTGTTATCGGCCCGAACGGTGCAGGTAAGTCCACATTATTCAAGTTGATTACCGGTGACCAGAAGCCTGATTCCGGCGAAATTGACATTGGTTCTACAGTTAAGATTAGTTCTGTTACTCAGACAAGAGAGTCTCTTCCGAACGATAAGACTGTTTGGGAAGCTGTTTCCAACGGTCTTGATATTCTCAAGGTCGGCAAGTTCGAAATGCCGAGCCGTGCGTATATCGGCAGATTCAACTTCAAAGGCGGCGATCAGCAGAAGATCGTCGGTAATTTGTCCGGCGGTGAACGCGGACGTCTTCATATGGCTAAGACCCTCTTGAACGGCGGCAATGTTCTTCTTCTTGACGAACCTTCCAATGACTTGGACGTTGAAACTCTTCGTGCTTTGGAAGAAGCCCTGTTGGAGTTTGCCGGCTGCGCCATGGTTATTTCCCATGATCGTTGGTTCTTGGACAGAATCGCAACCCATATCCTTTCTTTTGAAGGCGACTCCAAGGTTGAATTCTTTGCAGGCAACTACACCGAGTATGAAGCAGATAAGAAGCGTCGTCTTGGTGAAGGTGCCACACCGCATCGCCTTAGATTCAAACCTCTCAAAGATTAATGTCAGAGAAGGAGGAAATTCGTCCTGCTCAAATCACTGATCAGGACGGGCACCCTTACAGTGCAGAGTTCGGAGATATTTATGCCTCCCGTCAAGGAGCAGTCGGCCAAGCTTTGCACGTTTTTATTAAGGGGAACAATCTGCCTCAGGCCTGGGAGGGCCGTCCGAGTTTTGTCATTCTGGAAAATGGTTTCGGGCTCGCGACGAATTTTCTAACGACTTTAAAAACATGGAGAGAAGATCCGAATCGCTCGGATTCTCTCCATTTCGTTTCTATTGAAAAGTTTCCTGCATCCAAAGAAGATTTGCTCCGCTTTGCCGATCCGGAGGTTGCAGAGGAAGCCGCCGAACTGGCTGAACAATGGCCTGACTGTGTTCCCGGGGCGCATCGCCTTTATTTCAATGACGGCCGTGTCGTTTTAACTTTATATTTTATGGATGCCGCCTATGCATCGAAAAAGCTGGCTTTGAGATACGATGCTCTATATCTTGACGGCTTTTCTCCTGCGAAGAACGATGCAATGTGGAAACGCAGTGTACTGACATCTCTATCGAAGTTCGCAAAACCTGAAGCTACCGTAGCAACTTGGTGCGTATCTTCGCACGTTCGTGAGGATCTCCATAACGCGGGTTTTGAAGTTCAAAAAGTTCAAGGCTTTGGCAAGAAATCGCAGATGACAGTGGGCGTCTATCGTCCGAAGTTTTCTCACAGACGCTCTCAAAAAGTTCCTTATACCGAAAAGTTTCCAGATTCCACGCTTCTAGTCATTGGTGCCGGAATGGCCGGGACGGCCTGTGCTTGTGAATTCGCACGAAGAGGCTGGAAAGTAACGGTTATTGACGAAGGAAGGGTAGCCGCATCTGCAGCATCAGCCATTCGTTACGCCATCGCACATTTCCAACCGGCCGGCGACGAAAATTTCCTTTTTAGACTTTCTCGAGTCGGTTTTGACGTGCTCAGAGAAATCAGCCGTGACTTTCCGGAATATTTTCACCTTAATGGATTGCCGCAGATCGCCAGAGATGAGACGGAATATAGGAAGTGGGAGAAGTGGTTTCAAAATAACAAGCCCTTCCGGTTCCCGGACAATTTTTTGAGATTGTTAAGCAGGGAAGAAGTCTCAGCCTTAATCGGCTATGAGGCCTCGAATGGCGCTTTGCTTCATCCTACGGCTGGGTTAGTTGAAGCCGGTCGTTTTGTAAGAGATAGACTTTTTGCCTCCGGAGCATCGTGCTTATTCAATTCTCGAGTTTCCGGTTTAAAACGAGAAGAAGGAAAGTGGGTCGCTCATGGGGCTGCCGGGGAGGAGCTTGCCAGAGCATCCGTTTGCATTCTGTGCCCCGGAAGCTCTCTCTTGAAAATAGCCTCGGACAATATCCCGGTTACTAACTGGCATGGAAGATTAAGCCTTTTAAGCGGAGAAGAGCTGCCGAAATTAAAAGGAGCTGTGACCGGTCCGGGTTATATCATCAATGATGGGGACAATTGGGTTGGCGTAGGTGCAACTTACGAGCGAGAGGGCTCACCCATGGACGAAAGAGAGGCTCATAAGCAAAATGCCGAAAAGCTTTATAAGATGCTTCCCAATGTAGGATTCGGCACTGCTATAGGCTTTTACGAAGGTATTCGCTCTGCTCCCTCTGATAGGCTTCCTCTGATTGGAAATGTTCCTTCCGGATTTTTAACGGAAGGCTTTGTATCAGAAAAAGACTCCGTCAATGACACTTTATTCCTAAATACGGGTATGGGATCTCGGGGCCTAATTTTCAGCGATTTGGGAGCACGTATAATTGCGGCCCAAGTAACAGGTGAGCCCTATCCGATAGAAAAAGATCTGCTGGATGCGGTAAATCCTGCAAGATTTTTAGGTAGAACTTAGATGCTTATTTTTTCCAGAAACCGCGGGCCTTGGGTGGTCGCGGCATTTGTTGTTGTGGTTGCCGCCGGATCTTTTATCAAATTTCAGGCTGACGCAGAAAAAGAGGCCGCGGCCATTGAAAAAGATAAACAGACTTTTGTGGCCTTTAATCAAAGCGTACAGAAAGAACTTGGCGAAGCTCACAAACTTATTAATTCTGAATTGCTTTTTGAGTTCTACCGATGCGGTATTCTCTCTAACCGCGAAAAATCTTATTGCAATGCTAAGACAGATGAGGTTTTTAAACAGCTCACTTCTGATCAGCAGAAAGCTTTGGTGCCAGTATTTAAAAAATTCTTTATGCCGGAATAAAAACAGACATGGATTGGATTCTTTATTTAAAAGCCGTAATTTTAGGAATTGTCGAAGGACTGACGGAATTTTTACCGGTTTCTTCTACCGGCCATTTAATTGTTTTCGGAAGCTTGTTGGACTACACGGGCCAAGAAGCTGACACGTTTTACATCGCTATTCAGGCCGGTGCAATTGTCGCGGTCTGCTGGTATTACCGCGAGCGTATTCTCAAAATTTGCAAAGGACTCTTTACTGAACCGACTCAGCAGAAACTCGCTTGGAATACGATTATTGCCTTTCTTCCGGCCGCGGTTATTGGTGTGCTGGTTGCCAAGTATATTAAAGAGTGGCTGTTTAATCCGGTATCTGTGGCTGCGGCTTTGGTTATCGGCGGTATTATCATTCTCATCGTCGAAAGATATCAAGACAAGAAGAGCTATACACCGAGAGTCGCCACTATGGACGATATGTCTTGGAAAGATGCGTTGAAGGTTGGTTTCCTTCAATGTCTTGCGATGATTCCCGGAACCAGCCGTTCCGGAGCAACTATCATCGGCGGTCTCGTTATCGGTTTATCAAGAACGGCAGCAACCGAGTTTTCTTTCTTCCTAGCTATTCCAACCATTTTCGGCGCAACGGTTTATGAACTTTGGCAGTCTAGGGACATCTTGTCGGCCGATAGCCTTCCGGTTATCAGCATCGGTTTTGTTGTTTCTTTCTTTTCTGCTTTGGTCGTTGTACGCTGGCTCTTACATTACGTTGCCAGACACGATTTCTCAGCTTTCGGCTGGTATCGAATTTTCTTTGGCGGTGTTATTTTAGTCACCTGGATGACGGGACTTGTGAAGTGGTAAGCGACGCGTTAAAGGATTAAATATTCCAATAATTCGGGCTCCTAATTGGGAGCCCGAGGCGTATTCAAAAAACTTAACTGTTACTTCTTCAAGAAAACCAAATCCCAGCATCCATGTCCGAGACGATTTCCTCTTTCATTGAATTTAGTGACCGGACGTTTAGTGATTGGATTTTCTGCAACCGGAGAGAATCCTTCGTACTTATTTTTTAGCAATGGTGCGGCAGAAAGAACTTCCATCATTTGTTCCGCATAGTTTTCCCAGTCTGTTGCGCAGTGCAGATAAGCACCGGTTTTGAGTTTGGGAGAGAGGAGCTCAACAAAGAAGGGAGAGATTAGGCGTCTCTTGTGATGTCTTGCTTTTCTCCACGGATCGGGGAAGTAAATGTGCACTCCGTCTAAAGAACCGTCGGCAATCATGTCTCTAACGACTTCAACAGCATCGTGTTTAAAGAGACGAACGTTTTTTAACTGCTTTTCTTCTAAGAGAAGAGACAGCGCACCCACTCCGGAAGGGAAGATTTCACAGCCGATGAAATTAACCTCGGGATGGGCCTCTGCAATTGCAGCGGTGGTTTCTCCCATACCGCAGCCGATTTCAAGAACAACAGGATTATCGTTGCCGAAGATTTCTTTGGCGTTAACTTTGTTCTCTTTGTCGTATTTGAGTTCGTATTTTGGGAAAAGCTCGGTTAAAGCTCTTTCTTGAGCATGGCTGATTCTGCCTTTACGAGTACTAAAACTGCGTATATGGCTATGTTTGAGTTCTTCAAGTTTTTCCGGAGTCAGTTCTTGTGACATTTTTCAATGCAAGTAAATAATTTGCAGAAATTCTAAATTATTTAACGGCAATGAACCGGAAGGATTTTGTATCGTTGTTCGAAAGGAACCTGAGCGCTGGAGAGAAGAAGTGGAGCGGGTGAAGGGAATCGAACCCTCGTCGTAAGCTTGGGAAGCTTCTGCTCTACCATTGAGCTACACCCGCGGAAGAAAGAATTCTACATCAAATTCGAATTCTTCTTCCATATTTTTTATTTGTGGGAAACCCGCCGAACGGCCCAATCTCCAAAGCTTTGAAGGCTTTGAACGAAAATGATAAGGATAACCACAACAGCTGCCATGACATCAGGCATGAAGCGTTGATAACCGTAACGGATGCCCATATCGCCCAGACCGCCGCCGCCAACGGCACCGGCCATGGCAGAACTGCCGACAAGAGCCACGAAAGCAATGGTTAATCCTGCAAGAATGCCCGGCATAGCTTCCGGAAGCAAAACTTTCATGATGATCTGCTGATTTGAGGCACCCATGGATTGTGCCGCCTCAATGAGACCTTTGTCCACTTCGCGAAGACTGGTTTCAACTAAACGAGCAATCAAAGGGGCCGCTGCGATAGTTAAAGGAACGATAGCGGCAACGGTACCGATGGAAGAGCCCACAATCAAACGGGTAAACGGAATGATGGCAACCAAGAGAATGATGAACGGGGTGGAACGAACGGCGTTCACAAGAGTGCCGATAATTCTGTTGGCTAAAGGTTTCGGCATGATTCCTTTAGGAGAGGTGATGAAAAGAAATACACCCAAAGGAATGCCGATGGCGGCTCCGAGACCTCCGGAAATACCGACCATCAATATGGTCTCAAGAAAGGAGTCCCACAGCAGTTGAATAATATTAGATGACATCGCTTAACTCCTCGACTTTGACGTTATTGGCTTTGATGAATTCAACGGCGGCTTGGTAATCGGCTTTTTCTCCCATCATTACCAGAGTGAGCGTACCGTAGCTTTCGCCTTGGACTTCGTCGACTTGGCCGAGAAGAATGTTGAAGTCAAGATCGTATTTGTGGCAAGCCGCGGAAAGAACCGGTTCCGTCGTATTGGAACCGACAAAGGTTAAGCGCAGCAGGTGCATCGGTCTGCCTTTAGAGTCTGTACCTCGCATGAGCTTCTGAATCTTTTCTTTCATAGAAGCAGGGATGGTTCGTGCTGCTAAGGCGGTACCGAGCATAGCTTGCGTAACTTCATGCTGAGGATCGCGGAAAACGTCCAGAACGCTTCCTTCCTCAACTACTTGACCTTTATTCATCACAACGACTCGATGGCAAATTTGCTTTACGACATCCATTTCATGAGTAATCATGACGATGGTTAGGCCGAGTTCTTGATTAATCTTTTTGAGAAGCTGCAAAGTAGCCTGAGTGGTCTCCGGGTCGAGCGCGGAGGTCGCTTCGTCGCTAAGAAGAATCTTCGGGTCAGAGGAAAGGGCACGGGCAATACCGACTCTTTGTTTCTGACCGCCGGAGAGCTGCGAAGGATATTTGTTCGCATGTTCGGTTAAACCGACAAGCTCCAGCAAAGGTTCAACTTTCTTGCGGATATCTGCTTTACTGACGCCGGCAAGCTCCAAAGGCAACGCAACGTTGTCGAAAACCGTACGGGAAGAGAGAAGGTTGAAGTGTTGGAAAATCATTCCAATCTGTCTTCTTTCTTTGCGCAGTTCTTCATCAGACATTTTTGTCAGATCTTTTCCGTCAACAATGACTGTCCCGGAAGTAGGTCTGTTCAGAAGGTTGATGCACCTGACCAAAGTGCTTTTTCCAGCACCGCTTCGGCCGATAATCCCGAAGATTTCTCCGGGCTTGATGCTGACGTTGACATCTTTGCAGGCGAAAAATTTATCCTTTCCGTCAGCAGTGTCATATTCTTGTGTTATGTGCTGTAGTTCAATCATTGTCAAAATTCCAAATTCAGAGGCAAGCCTCGAGGTCCCGGTAAGGACAAATAGTTTCGTAAGCGGACAATAGTTGCCTATCGGTTTGATTACCTGTTGAAAAAATTTGAAGACTCTAAGATTAGCCTCGAAATCTTAATTAAAACAAAAAGAAAGGTACTATTTTCATCGTAGATAGTAAATGTACGGATATTTTGTTGAAGAATCTTATGGTGAAGATAGAGCTTAATGCAGGAGAAAAAGCTTAATTAAAAGCTTAAAACAACAAAGAAAAAAAGAACCGCCATTATGGCGGCAAGGAGGATCTCGCTGAGGGGAGAAGGCCGGCGAAAGCGTCGGCCCCCTCCTAAAAGATACTAAGGAGTCTTATAACCGAACTTGTGGCATTGATCGCATGTCAAAACCGATGGTTCATGCTGTTTGTGGCAGTCGCCGCAGGGCTGAGACTCGCTGTGGCCGTAGTGCGGATTAGGCTTGAGTGCGGAAGTCTTTTGCTTGACGGCATCCCTGCTGACATGACATGTAAGACAAACAGATTCATCGGGAACTTCTCTAGGTCTGGTTTGACCGTGACAAGTGTCACACTGCATATTCATCTGTGCATGTTTGCCATGGAGCTGTACCTGCGCTGATGCACTCCAGGAAAACATCAGCAAGCCGGATACGCACAGAGCCTGAAAAATTCTGACATTCATTCAATGAACTCCTATTGCATTAAGGCTTTCATGTGATCAGCAATAGCTCTGCCGATAACGGAAGCAGAAGTCAGCTGAGCACCGCCGACATAGTTGTCGTAGAAAAGACCGCCTGCGGCGTTGCCGACTGCATACAAACCTTTGATCGGTTTGCCTTCTGTATCCAGGACTTGCCCCTTAGTATTAATAAGCGGACCGCCGAATGTAGCTGTCATACCGCCTTGGAACGGAACGGCATAGAAAGGTGCCTTAAGAATTGGACGCGGATTCTTGTGTGTGTTCGGAGGAGTGAGCTGATCAAGCTTGCCTTCCTTCAAAGCTGTGTTGTATTCATCAACAATCTTCTTTAATTCTTCAGGATTTAAGCCGGCTTCTTTTGCAAGACCTTCGATAGTGTCAGCCTTATAAACAGGAGCTTTCTTAGATGCATAAGAGAACCAGTCGTTCTTGAGCATCGGAAGATTGTGAGTATCTTCGTCGACAATCATGAAGCCCCAGTTGTCTTTTGTCTTAGCAGCTGTGTCGCGGGACATTTCAACGTAGGTGTGGCCTTCGTTGGTATATCTCTTGGTTTCCTTAGAAACCGCAATACCGGTATTGACGATGTTCAGCGGATTTGCACCTGTTGGGCCGTGGATAGGACCGCAGTGGTATTGATCAACGTTGACAACGCGCGGGAAGTAAGGAGCTGTCAGCAAAATGCTTTCGCCGGTAACGGTGTTGGAACCGCGGACCGGCATGTTGGCTGCCGGAACACCTGCCATCATTGTCAGCATCATCTTGTTGGCAGAATAACCGCCGGTTGCCATGACAACACCGAGTTTGCCGATGTATTCTTCAAAACCTTTGGCAGTCTTAACCTTGACGCCGGTAACGGCACCGTTCTTTGGATTGTCCAGGAGCTCAACAACTTTGGCGTTGTAGATGATAGGAATATTCAGCTCTTTTGCTTTTTTCAAGAGATAGCTCATCAACTGTTTTCCGCCCGGCTTTTCTTCGCCGATTGTCAAGTGAGCTCTCTGCAGCATCGGCCAAACCAATTTGGCACCAACACCGTATTTAACGCCGACGTAGTCGTGAAGCCAGTTCAATGTGTCATCTGCATTTTCTGCGACAAGACGGGTAAGAGCTGGATCGCCTCTGCCTTGAGAGACCTTCATCATGTCTTCGTAGAATTTTTCAGTGGTGTCGCCGGTCTTCAAACCTTTTTCTTGCTGCATCTTTGTGTTGACGCCAAGCATGAAACCTGCGGAGTAAACAGTATTGCCGGCAGCAGAACCCATCTTTTCCAAAACAACTGGCTTCAAACCGTTTTCTGCGGCACGGATAGCTGTGACGATACCGCCGATGCCTAAACCGGCGATAACGAGATCATAAGTATGTTGAGGAAACTTTGTTTCTTCTGCAGCAGAAGCCATAGCCGGCATGGCTGCAAAGCCGGTTGCCATTGAGGCAATGATTCCGCCTTTCAAAAGAGAACGTCTGGAAGTGTTCATTTTTTCTCCTTGTTTCAATCTACTTATCGAAAGTATGGAGAAATGTTAATTTTTTACGTTTCCCAAGTCGTCCGTTGAAGATCTATTGATTTTTTATTTTTAGTGTGCTAGAGATTTTGCAAATTTAGCAGCGTTTTGTCCTGCGATTCTTCCAAAAACAAAAGCATCGGTCAGTCCGCATCCGCCAAGCCTATTTTCTCCGTGAACGTTCCCGGTTATCTGACCGGCAGCAAATAAATTGGGAACCGGTTGACCGGATGTTGTAAGACAGTTGGCGTCCGTATTGATAGAGAGGCCGCCTAAAGTATAGTGAATCCAGGGATACATACGCACAGCCCAGAAAGGAGCCTCTGATGGAGTTTTTGAGCTGTCTCCCTGTTCAACATAGGCTTTGATTGGTGCAAACGGAATTTCAATGATTTCGCATAATTCTTCCAGCGTGTTGGCCTTCCAAACTTGTCCGGCGAAATAGGCTCGGTAAAGATTTTTTCTCAAGTCTTTACCCATCTTCGAAATGTTTTCCGATCCTACGATTGTGTAGCATCTTTTGTTGCCTTGTGCGATAAGCGCTTTGCTGATGACGTTGCGCTGAGCGGCTTCATCGACGAATCTCTCGCCGTTTTCGTTAACGAAAAGCGTGTTTTTCACAAAAACATAAATACGGGCCGAGAACTGGTCGAGAAATGATCCTTCCGGGACGCACTCCACGATATCCATATTTTCTGCCTTTAAGCCGAGATCAATGGCTTTCTGCAGGACGCTCCCGTGCCCGCGGGAATCAGAAAATACGAATTTAAGGCTTGGAACATACCGTTTGACCATTTCCGGATTATTCCCGAATCCGCCCGCTGCCAACACAATAGTTTTGGCGTAAATCTGCTGACGCATACCTTTGTGTTCCACAAAAGCACCGATAACATTTGAACCTTCGACAATAAAGTCTGAGAAATAGGACCCGGTCATTATCTTAACCCCGCGCTGGAGGCAGGCTTCAGACAATTTTTGGATATATGAAGTGCCGCTGATGAGGCTTGGTTTGTGGCTTCTCGGGTGTTTGGAACCGTAAATTTGAAATACTCTTTCTTCAAAGACCACACCTTGTTTCTTCAGCCACTCTAAGGTATCAACTGAGTTATAGGCAAGTATTTTGCGTAAGGCAGGATCGCCCTTTCCATTGGCTGATTCTTCAAGTTGTTGGTAGAAGAATTCCGGACTGTCGGTCACATGAATGAGTTCTTGGATTTTTGGATCGGGAGCATTGTAAAACCCGCCTGAACGCAGCGTATCTCCGCCGACGAAAGCTTCTTTTTCTAAAAGGATAACTTTGCATCCGGCGTCAGCGGCTTCCAAAGCAGCCGAAAGACCGGCAGCGCCTGAGCCAACTACAAGCACATCGCAGGAAGTAACAGCGGCTTTGGCTATGGAAGGGACAAAACCGATACCTAAGCTGAAGAAGGCAAGTAAAGAGTTTAGTGCACGGCGTTTCATCGTTATCTCGGTTAAAGGCTCGAGGAATTCTCCATATCGGTTAGGAATTGGAAAAGCTCTACCGCATTTCCCACGTCCAGCTTTGCAAAAACTTTGCTTCGATGTGATTGAACGGTCCTTTCCGACATATCCAATACTTCGCCGATCATCTTGTTGGTTAAGCCTTTGGCTACCTGGCGCGCGACCATTTGTTCGGTAGAAGTAAGCTGATTGAATAGCTTCTGCAGCTCTTCGGTTTCTTTTTTTATTTTTCTTTGAGACTTGTTCAGCTTGATGGCTTTCTCAACTAAATCCTTAAGTTTCTCCGGGATAGGGGGTTTAACTAGAAAATTGAAAGCTCCTTGTTCCACGCAATTCATCGCCATCTCAATGTCACCGTGGGCCGAGAGGAAAATGATTGGTAGGTCAACGCCGCGTTTATTCAATTCCTGCTGCACTTCCAATCCGGAGAGAGAGGGCATTCTCACATCCAAGATAATGCATCCCGGCCGATCCCAATCGTCTCTTTCCAAAAAAGTTACGGGATCCTGATAAGTTACGGTTTGCCAGCCGGCTAACTGCAAGAAGAAAGACTGAGAGTCACAAATAGTGGGATCATCATCAACGATACGGACGAGAGGTGTTAGGTTAGCCATTGTGGTTCTCCTTATTCGCAGCGTATTCTACAGAGAAGCTTACGATCAAGCCGTTAGGTTGGTTTCTGGAAAAGGTCAAGTGACCTCCGTGGCTTTCGATAATGCTAAGAGCAATTGAGAGGCCGATACCTAACCCGTCGGATTTCTTACTTTGGACGGGTTTTCCTAGTTTTTCAAACTGTTCCTCTGAAAGAGCAGGGCCGTTGTCGGCAATATGAACGCGGATCTTATCTTCGTTTTCTGCAATAGTTATAGTGACTTCAGGGGATGGAACGTCCTTGACAGCACTAAGGGCATTCTTGAGAAGGTTAAGGACTACCAATTCAATCTCAAAAGGGTCTCCTTTAGCTGAAATGCTTTCGCTAGGAAAAACGGTTCTTACTTCTACGCCTTTTCTTTCTTGCTCTTTAATACTTTTCAAAGCACGCAGGACGGTTGGGATTAAATCGAACTCAACTTCTTTAGACGGTCTGTGTTTGGCGTAGCTTCTTACGTGGTCAACAATATCGGCCGTTCGCAGAGCTTGTTCTCTGAGCTTATCCAACACCATTTCTATTTGATCATCTTTTATTTTTAGTTTTTCAAGAAGAACTTTCAAGCCGCTGGTGTAATAAAGGATATTGGTAATTGGCTGTTTGACTTCATGAGCAAACATGGAGCTTAGCTGAGAGATTACGCGGCTTTTTTCCAACATCTCGAGCCGTTCGCGATTTTCCAATGCTCGTGACTCGATTAAATGCTGTTCGGCAATAGAAGCTTTAAGTTCTTCCGTCCGAAGGCGAACCAGCATATTGACGCGGACGATGTGAATCAGCACGGCAATTACCAGCGCAAAAAAGAGCCCGATTTCCAGTTTGTGAGCAGCAAGAAAGTCTTTAACGGTAGTTTCTCTTAAATGCCGGTACGGGCCGAGCTTTAAAGATTTCAGTAATTCAAAAACTTGATAAAAACTGCTTGCTGGAATCCACTCAAAATTATTTTGCTGAGGAGGAAAAGAGAGCAGGGAAAGCGTAATGGCTTTCACTGCTTGAGAGGGTGCGCCGTCCATCGAACAAAACACGACGTCCGGATACATCTTCGTGGACCGTGCACATAACTCTTTCGGATCTTTAAGTCCTATCACTCGAAAATCTGATTTATTAATTTCTCCGTTTTCTACCAGCCGTTCTAGTTGGCATGGTCCAAAAATTCCTACGTCGACATTTCCGACTTTTAGATGAGTTAGAACATCCGGGAACTGATGTTCCGTGAACTTAACATTTTTGAAGAATTTTTCGGGATTGAACCCGGCATCGGCAATTTCGCCGAGAGGAACGAGCCAACCTTCAAAGTCAGTTTCGGTGGCCGCAGCTGCGGTTTTATTTTCTAGATCTCGGAGAGTTTGAAGGTCTTTCCGATCATTTTTGACGACAAAAGCTGCAAAAACGGCTTTTTCAGCGTTGATGGCTTGAGGACGTTTTACTGTTGCTATCTGCTGGGCGCCTTTTAAGCTCATTAAGGTAGAGAAGTCGCCCGCTGACGCTATAAGGAATTGAGGTTTAAGTTTCTCAGTCTCTTCAATGATGTTTTTCGGCGATATCTCAATGATTTTTAGTTTGTAGTTAGGCAGCTCTTTTTGCAAATGCTCGACAGTAGGTACAAAAGTCTCGAGATAAAAATCGGGATCAAAGGTATCAATGAGGCCAATAGTGATTTCTTCTTTTGCTTGTGTGATAGAAGCAAGGAGTAGAAAGCAAAGAAGAAGTAACTTCTGTTTGAGAAATGCCGTGTTCATTTGAAAAAGTTTTACACATTTTTCCGAGAAAAGCTATTGGTGAAAGATTGCAAGCACAACAGAAGGCTCGATGGATTGCCTTAGCAGATTCTGGCGATTCCATCACGCAAGAGTCGTGCTTAGGATAAGAAAAAGAATTCTTAGGAAGTATGAAGTTGAGAAGTCAAAGGAAGTAGATAGAGAAGTGTTCTGTTGGATGAAGAAGTGAAAAGCCCGAGGAAGAAAGTATGATCTAAAGTCGGAATTTTTCTTGCGCCTACTTCTACGGCTGAGGTTTCAGATGTCTAATTGTCGTTTGTACCAATATTCCTTTTTTATCAAATAGATCTCTGAAATAATCAATTCAATGATATGCATAGGGAAGGGGACATGAATGAGAAATTTCCCGATGAAGTAAGGGATGCTTCGGATAGTTCAATGGGTTTGCTTAACTTACCTCAGTCAGAAATGTCGCAGTCCGACAATTTTCTTCTGTTTTATACCCAGGATGTAAAGGGTTCTTGCGTTTTTCAAAAGGATGACAGCTACCAGTTGGCACTTATCTTTTTGCAGCAGGGACATTTTTTTATCGAGCAGAAAGGTAATCAAAGAGAGGTTCCCAGCCAGTCGGTGTTTTTTGTAGATCCTAGTGAAGACTTTTGTCTCAATTTTGTGGAAGACAGTAATTTTTGTCTTTTGCTGATCTCATCGTCTGTGTGGTCGAGCCACATGGTATATCGGCCGTCCCAACTGTTAGGAGTCCGTATTTCTCTCCAAAACAACCTAGGAAAAACAAGCTTAGATACACTGAGGGCCGTTCGCCGGATGTTAAAGAAGGCGCATCCCCTTGAGCTCGAAAGTATGTGTATCGGCTTTCTCTACATATTTATGCCGCTTATTGCTCAATTCCGTCGTCAAGCCAAAGGATTAGACGGAACGCTGACAAAACGAGAAATATTGAGGCAAAAGGTTGAGAGCTATCTCAAAGAAAATCTTAATAATAAGGAACTGACGGCCACGGAGGTCGCCTCAGTCTTTTCCATTTCTAGCCGACAATTAAACAATATTTATAGTCCGAGCGGAACTACAGTAATGGCTCGTTTGAAGGAGCTAAGGCTTTCTGAGGCGGCAAAAAAACTCCGCGAACACCGCTACCAAAAACGTTCAGTCCGGGAGATTTCAGAGCTGTGCGGATTTGGAAGTTTTGAAAATTTTTGTCGTTCTTTCAAAAGTCATTTTGGTGTGAGTGCCACAGAGTGGAAAGCAAAAAGACTTCCTGATGTGCTAAATGCAGTGCCGGAAATATCAACCTCAGAAGGCTGATGTTTCTAAATTCCAATAGAGTGAGCTCACAAGCTGAAAACGAAAGGCTTGGTTTTGATGGCTTAACTCTAAAGGAGAAAAAATGAACCTCTCACGTCGTTCAATCCTCGTATCTAGCTTTGCTGCTACTGTTGCACCTTTCGCATTTGCCTCTGGCGCAAGTACGGAAAGAGACATGCGTCGCAAGGATCGGCAATTAACGGAAGAAGAATGCTTTTATCTTATCCGTCACACCTCTCATGCCGTGCTTTCCACAACAGACAACTCAGGAACTCCATACGGCGTTCCTGTCACACCCATCCTTTTGAATGGCAAACTCTATTTCCATTGCTCTAAAGCGGGCGGAAGAAAGGTTGACAACCTGCGACAAAATGAAAAAGTTTCTTTGTGCTTCATCGGTAAAGATGATATCGATCAAAAGGAATTCGCCGTTGATTTCGCTTCTGTGGTTGTTGCCGGCACGGCCAAGGAGATCACTGATCCACAAGAACTCAGAAAAATTCAATTGGAAATTTGTAAGATCCATGCTCCGGAGGCCGGTGCAAAGGCTGCTGAAGCATATTTCGATAAGGGCGGAAAGGGCATTGCTGTTTGGGAGGTTACTCCGACAAAGATTTCCGGAAAATCTCGTAATAAGCACTTGTACTTTGGCAAGAACAAAGGTTAGTGCATGCCTATCGTCACTATAAAAATTACCGGAGATGAAGAATCTCCAAGTGCTGAATCAAAAAAACAGCTAATCTCCAAAATAACTAACGTAATTGGTGAGGTTCTACACAAAAACAACCACAACCTCTGCGTTATGGATAGTTATGGCATTGGAGGAGTAACTGTAAGAGAACTTCGCCGAAGGAAGTAACGTCTGATTAATGAGGTAGAGGATTGAGTCTTCTGCCTCTTTTTTTACTATTTCTGAACAAACTTTTTGGCTATTCTAAGAGAGTGAAGACGTGTCGATGCTTTAGGAAATTGCGATGAGAAAACGACTAGACCTCAATAGAGGCCTAGACGAACTTAAGACATTGAGAATAAGTTATGGTTTTAGTCTCAAATAATCCGGGATCTCCTTATACCCGATTAGCCACAATTCTCCGCAGATGTCATCGCCGACTTGTGGAACGTAGTCACCACATTCCTTGTGGCTTGCATAGGCAAATAAATCAAGGTCTTCATCACCGTCTGTGATTTGAATCTTTAAGCGGTAAAACGGATGCCCATGGATAAGGAGGTCAGAGCACTCCATCACTGGTCCTTGGAACATATGCCACGAACAGTAATGAGTAGGATTAAGAATTTTCATCTAACTTCTCCAAGGATACCTCGGGTTTCAACCCGAGGAGGAATTGGACAGCTTTTCCAACTGTAGGAATAACCATCCGAGTGTGTAATTAATCTGCAATAGCGATAGGAAATACCTTGTAT
>NZ_BAAGDP010000014.1:0-64308 GCF_054660695.1 Turicimonas sp. TL08 | reverse complement strand
AGGTTCTGCTTTCGTCCATTGTGATTTCGCCATGACTAGCTCCTCTTGCTTCGGCTGTCTACCGCACCGCGCAGTTCTGCCCGCCTTGTGTTGTAACAGACGCTCTGAGAGCGTTGGTCTGAGTTCCCGCAACAGTCATGAGACTAATCACCTCTACTTACATCGTTAATGTTCGGTCCTTCGAGTTGCCTCTACTATGACCTCGGCTGACTTCTGATTTAACATCCAGTTCTCTCTCGAGCCCTGTAGCCAGTGGCATTAAATCAGACCTCCCCAGGTATGACGCCATTCTTTCCCGCCTGTCCATCGGATCTACGTCCTAGGGTCCTGTATGAGTATTGGGCGTTGGGTATTTCAGCCCCCAAACCCGCCTAGACCGCCTCATATCCGCTTCCTGTTCGTTGAACATGCGTTTTGCTATCAGCTTCCTTCAGACTTAACGTCGCCGTTAAACCCTTGCCGAGTCGCTAACCCTTCCCCTCATCGGGCAGGTTCGGGATTTACACCCTAAAGAAAGGCGCCCTGCTGCGCGCACTGAAAAAAAGGACCGGGACGGACCCGATCCTTAACCCTTTTTTTCTTAGGAGTTTACTTGCTGATTATTTGTTTTTTTTCAAAGATGCTGTGATAGCGTCAGCGGCTTCAACACCGGAAATAATAGCCCAGGAGTTCATCATGGCTGTCATGGAGTCTGCACCGTTAGCGCCGCCGACAACGCAGCCTGCGCCGTAAAGGCCAGGAATTGGTTTGCCGTTCTTGCCGATAATCTGCATATTAGCATTGGCTTTTAAGCCGCCTAATGTAGTAGCAAAACGCGGTTTCTGTTCAACGATGTAGTATGGGGCCTTGATTAATTCTTTCGGGTCTTTGCGGCCGAACTGAGTATCTTTGCCGGCTTCAGCCATCTTGTTCCATTCGGCAACTGTGGCTTCCAAGTTCTTAGCATTGATGCCCATAACTTCGGCAGCTTTTGCCAAGGAGTCGGATTCAACCATCACCGGTTTGCCGTTGTTGACGATCTTCAGCCATTTGCGAAGTTCAGCTTCATCCGGAACCAACTTGTCTTCCAAGCTCTTAGCAAGATAACGCTTGTAGCCGGCGGCGTCCATAACCAAGTACATGATCTTGTCTTTCTGAGCGACTGTGATATCTGTCAATTCGCCCAAAGAGGCTCTTTCATTAATGATGCGCTTGCCGTCGCTGTTGACATAAATCGCGCCTGTGTCATTAATAGTGGCTGTGGAGCTTGCTGTAGCGGCTAAACCGTGGTTAGGTGTTGTTTCAACGCCTTGAGGATAGACCTTGACTAAGTCCATGTTGATGTCCTTAGCACCAATCTTGCGGGCCATTTCGTAACCTTGACCGGCATCGCTATCCAAACCATAGAAGAGGAATCCCTTGAGAGTCGGAGGAAGCATCTTGGTGTTGGCGCCGAAACCGCCGGATGCAAGAATTGTGTCTTTAGCGTAAATCTTGATTTCGTCACCGGCTGCGTTAACGGCTTCAACGCCGCGTACGCGGTGATCTTTGTAGATAAGTTTAGTGGCTTTAGTTTCCATTAAGATCTTGCCGCCATGGTCAGTCAAGATGGCAGCCATTGTCTTAATGAAGTTCGGAGAGCGGCCAGTTACGCCCAACTGTCTTTCGGCAGAGTGGTCAGGATACTGCGTTGCTGCAGGGCCATAGGGAATCTTCAAATCATCGATAAGCCAATCGACAACGCCGCCGACTTTATGGGTAACCATATTGACGAGAACCGGGTCGTTCTTGTTCTTACCGACTTTCATGATGTCTTTGAAGGCCAATTCAGGAGAGTCTTTCGTTTCCTTCATGACTTCTTTTTGATAGCGGGAACCTGTAGCGATCAGAGTACCGGCATTCAAAATGGTATCGCCGCCGAGAGTCGGCATTTTTTCGATAAGAATTGTCGGGAGGCCGTTGAGCTGTGCACGTACGGCAGCAGCCATACCTGAAGCACCGGAGCCGACGACGACAACGTCAGTCTTGTAGGTAACTTCCATGCCGCTCGGCTGTTTCTTAACGGGCTTCTTATAATATTCGGAAGGTTGTCCGCCTGCGGCCTTAACTGCGTTTGTAGCAGCAGCCTGAATAGCCATGCTTGTCAATGTAGCACCTGCGACATTGTCAACTCTGAGAGATTGAGTCTTGACGATTTCTGCAGGAACTCTTTCCATGGCAGCATCCGATACCATGGCAGTTTCACCGCTCTTCAATACTTTGACTGAAGCGATTTTGCTGTCCTTGATCACAACTTGAACTGTCAAGGGGCCGTTTTTGCCGTTTGCAGTTCCTTCATATGTGCCGTCTTTTGCTGCAGCTTGTACAGTTGCTGCTAAAGCGAAAGAGACGGCTGTAGCGATCAATAACTTTGTGGGTCTCATGTTTTCTCCTGATGGGTATAAAACGTTTCTGATTGTAAACAACAATAAGGTTGTTACTATTGATGCAAACCCTTACAAAGTTAAATTTCAGTTCTATTCTCAATTTTCGCTTGGTGGAATTCGACCTCAAATCTTTCCGAATATGATTGAAAAAAAAACGGGGTGAGATATGAACTTCATTAAAAAGACATGGGGTTGGATGTTCCTTCTTCTGACGGTGGGTACGTTCGTGTTTTGCTATTTGGGCTCTCCGTACTGGGCGGTTTATTCAATCAAACAAGCTCTTGCAGATAAAAATCAAGAAGTCATTGACTCTTATATTGATTTTGATAGTTTAAGGACAAATCTAAAAAATCAATTAACGAATCAAGTGGAGATGCAGTTTGCGGAAAAACAACAAAAACCAATAAATCAGGTCATTCAAGCATTTTCTTATGAAGCAATCGATAACCTTGTCGATCAATATGTGACGCCTGAAGGCATCGAAGATTTGTTTTCCGGTACGAACAAGCTGCAAACGATAAAGAAAGAATTCAAACCTGAAGAATCCACGAGCGCCAAGCAAACCAACACTCAGAAAAAATCATCTTCTAACGTTACTTGGTCTTTGAATTACGGAGACAATACCAACCAATTTTTTGCAATCATTAGACCCAATCAAAAGGAGAACGATAAAATTGAAGTTTCTCTTGTAAGAGAAGGCTTTTTTGATTGGAAGGTTAATAACATTCTTCTGCCGTTCAAATTTAATTAATTGAAGCTATGCCATTTTTGTTTGCTCAAAACGTCGTTCCTGCCGTTCCTGTTTGGGGAGAAAAGGATATTTATTTTCCAATTAACCGGGTTTATTGCATCGGAGCCAATTACTGGGATCATGTCAAAGAAGTTGGCGCTGAAGGAAGAGAAAGACCGTTCTTTTTTGCTAAACCGGCCGATGCCGTTCAAGTTTGCAGAGAGGGAAAGTCAATTGATATTCCTTATGCCAGAAATACGGAAAACCTTTGCTTGGAAGTTGAACTGGTAATTGCTATCGGCAGGAATGCCCCGGAAGCCGGAGAGATTCCCGTCGCGGAAGCGGATAATTATATTTATGGCTACGGAGCGGGGATCGATTTTACCAAGAGGGACTGGCAAAATATTCTTAGAGAGCATCGTCAGCCCTGGGAACTAGCAAAAGGATTTGATGCTTCCGCAGTTATTTCTGAAATCCGAGACAAACATAGAATGCCGGATATGGACGAAGCCGTTCTTTGGCTCTATGTTAATAATCAAGAACGCCAAAGAGGCAATACCAAAGAGATGATCTGGAAGATTCCTGAAATTATTAACGAGCTTTCTAAGAATTTCCGCTTGATGGCCGGAGACCTAATTTATACAGGTTCTCCAAAAGGAAGCGGCCCTATTGAGGCCGGACAGTCCTTTGAAGGAGGAGTAAACGGTGTCGGGACATTCCGAGGCTTGATTACACCAAGACATTAACTTACCGGAGTGACTTTTACCTGAATTTGATCCGGTTTTAATCCTTTTCCGGTCGGATCAAGTTCCATATCGTATTTGCTTGGAAGGATAGGGGTTCCGTCAATGAGCCCCGTCTCGCCAACCAGTGCCGCAATAGCGGTTCCTAATTCCGCAACCGCACCTGCATAGAAATAGCTGCTGTTGTATCTCAATACAGAAGTGAAATTCTTCGTTCCAACTCGATAAAGTTTCTTTGAGTCGTTTGAACCGGCGGGATAGAAAGGAAAATCGACAATAAAGACCGGAAGATCGGATGGTTCAGCTTTTACTCCTGCCGCAGGTTTTACACCATTGTTCTGGAGTGTCTGCCAACGGTATTTCGCACTTGTACCGCCGCCGAAACGTTTGGCATTTTCTTCGGAAATATCAGCTTGCATTACCATTGGCGCACCTTCAATCCAACCATGTTTAGACAAATAGTTGGCAATGGAACCAATGGTATCAGCCGCAGAATTGTTGATATCAATTTTACCGTCGCCGTCGAAATCCACTCCAAACCTTTTAATAGAGGAGGGCATGAACTGAGGCAGGCCTACGGCACCTGCATAAGATCCTAAAATCTCCCGAGGTTTAAATTGATTGTTATTAATAAAGACCAGATACTCTTCCAATTCTTTTTTGAAGAAGTCTGCTCTTCGCTTGTAATCAAAGCTTAGGGTAACAAGAGAGTCCAATACTTTCCAGGATCCCGTGTTTTCTCCATAGCGAGTTTCAACTCCGATAATTCCGACGATAACCGCCGGATCCACGCCAAATTCTTTTTTTGCTCTCTCTAGAGTTGCTCGGTTTTCTTCCCAGAAACGGGCACCAAGATTTAACCTGTCGCGTCCGAGGAAAATGGCTCTGTATTTTTCCCAGTCACGCCGAGAGTCTCTTGTGCCGGGTTTAAACTTCTTCGGAGTCATGAGCCGTTCGATTTTCGGCTGATATGTTGCCTCGTCAAGAACTTCTGCCATCCATTGACTGTCCAGACCTCTTCTGCGGCTAACATCAGCAATGAATTTCTTCACGTCCGGACGTTCGCTGTAGCGCATGGCCTTTTCCGCTGAAGTAGAAGACATAGACTGAGCAAGCGCCAGCCCGGAAAAGACAGATAAAGAGACAACTCCAGCTAATAGTAATGGGCGTCTAAACATATAACATTACCTCCGATTACTCTAGCCTAAATCATTCTTGTACAGCAGACAATAAATCAAATAGACGATGAGACAGTTACACTGAATGGATTATAGTCGTTAGGAGACTAAATACATGGTATAAACCATAACATAGTGTTCCTTAATGTTGCGGAAACTTCTCTATGGGAGGAAGCCGTGAGCTTGCTAGAATTCCTAAAAAGCGAAGAAGATTAACATTTATGGCTAAAACAGCATTCTTTACTCATGAGGCTTTTCTTAAGCACAAAATGGGAGATATGAATCCGGAATCTCCGGCTCGGTTGGAGAAAATCAACGAGCTTATGTTTGCTTCAGGTGCCGATGATTACATTGAAAAGCATACAGCCGTCAGAGTTTCCCTCTCTGATATGTTATCTGCGCATGATCCTGACTACATCCAGTATTTATCCCGCATGTCTCCCCAAGAGGGAGTAACGGTTATTAATGAAGATACGGCGATGAATCCATACACATGGGAAGCGGCTCAATTTGCAGCAGGGGCTGCATGTGCCGCCGTCGACGGTGTTATGGAAGGAAGGTTTCAACGAGCTTTTTGTGCAGTCCGCCCACCCGGACACCATGCACATCGGGATCATTCCGGTGGTTTCTGCTTCCTTAACAATATTGCTATAGCCGCTTTGCATGCATTGGGCGTCTATCACTTGAAACGTGTTGCTGTCGTTGACTTTGATGTTCATCATGGAGACGGTACTTCCGACATCCTCGGAGGACGGGAAGATGTCTTGATTTTGGACGGATTCCAAAACGCTTTATATCCATATGCTCACTTGCATCACTGTCCTTCCAATGCGATTTATTCAGCATTTGATGAAGGCACCGAGGGAGAGGCTCTCCGAAAGACGATGGATGAAGTTTGGTTTCCGGCCTTAATGGACTATCAGCCGCAGCTGATTTTAGTATCGGCCGGATTTGATGCTCATCGTGAAGAGGATCAGGCCCAATTACTCATGATTGAGAAGGACTATGCTTTTTTAGGTCGCCGTTTGGTGAACGTGATGGAATCGCTCCCTGACTGCAAAGGAGTCGTTGCTTGTCTCGAAGGCGGATATTCCATGTCTTCTCTGTCCAGAAGCTGTGTTTCCTTTGTCAGACAACTAGCCTCATAGAGTTTTTTGATCTTTGATTGAAACGGATTAACGCGGCAAGTAAAGAAAGCGGTTGAAAGATGCGTTCCATGCTTTCCGAGGACGTCAGCTCTAATGTCGAAAAAGAGTCAGTTTTGAGAAGAGTTATTGAAAATTTAATTATTGATAATTGGTGATTATTACTTCTTTTCCCGATCTCTTTGCTGCGTTTCTGTTGATTAGCCGTTTAACGTCTAACGGTTCAATCAAATATTCTTTATACAGCTCTCTAACAAGGGGAACATCGTTGTTCGAGAGCATTACATAAGCTCCTAGTTTGTCTAAGCGACGAAAAAGAACGGCTAAACGATCGTGGTCTTCATAAGAAAAACCAATCTTTGTATAGTCAGTAAAGTCAGCAGAGTGGCTTTCCGGAACGTATGGACTGTCGAAATAGACAAAATCGCCCGGACCAACGTTTTTGCAGGCATCTTCAAAATCGGAACACAATATCGTTACGTCCTGTTCCTTAAGGAATCGAGAAATCGCTTCTATATTATTTTCGTCTAAGGATTTACCGGTCACTTTGTTGTTGTAAGGGACATTGAAGAAACCTTGGCTATTGACCCTATACAAGCCATTAAAACAATGTTTGTTAAGCCATACCATGAGAGCTGCACATTCCGGATCTAATTCCTTTGATGTAATTTTCCGGTTATACCGCTCTCTAATCTGGTAGTAGTACTTCTTATCACAAGCAACTTCATCCAATGAGTTCACAATAGAAATTATTTCTGAGGGACTATGCTTTAATTGTTGATAAAGATTAATCAGTTGCTCATTCGTATCGTTAATGACCGCACTTTTTGGTTTGAGCGATAAAAAAAATGCTCCTGCGCCGATAAACGGCTCAAAGTACGTATTGTAAGTTTGGGGAACTTTAGACATTAACGCCTCTAAAAGTTGTGTCTTCCCGCCGGCCCATTTGAGCACAGGTGACATGACTTTTGTTGGCATCCTCGTTCCTTTCCAAAAATTGTATTTCTCCACGTAGATATTAATGCAATTCACAAAAAACTATTTCTGCCAAACTTTTCTTTCTATACAAAATTGCCTTTTTCTTAATAAGTAAATATTTTGTGTACTCAAAAAGTTTCACACTCTTGTCAAAAGGGACGTTATAGTTTAAAAATACCTAGGTATAAACACTTAGGAGTTCGGTTTTAAGATGCCTAGCTTTGACATCATTTCTGATATTCATTTAGACCACCTAACCGGTACGGGAGATAAAGGGTTAGAGTTTATAGACTCTGTCTTTGAAAATCCGACAGCACCTAATTTGCTGATTGGCGGTGATGTGGGTTTCCAAAGTGATTTTTATTCCTCCTATTTCTTTGATTTGGTAAAAAAGAAATATGAAAAGGTTGTCTGTATTCTCGGCAATCATGATTATTGGGGATTTGATCTTAATACCGAATCTCCTTGGAAGTATTGGTCCGAAAGATATAACGCTCCTAATATTCATTTTCTTAGTCTGAGCGAGCCGAATGAAATCATTATCGATGACACTGTACTTATCGGAGGTACTTTATGGTCGGAACTGGATCCTGTCTATGAAGTTCTTATTCAGGCCGCATTGAATGATTTCAAAGCCATCAAGAAATTTTCATTGGAACAATATAAGGCTCTGTATAACTTAGAGTTAGAAAATTTAAAGAAACAGATAGACAAATTTTCTGATCAGAAGACTTTGATTTTGACTCACCATGCCCCGACTTACCAAACAACAGAGCGCTGGTCGCAGAGTCCAATTAAGAGCTGCTTCTGTACATCTCTTGAGGACATTATTTTGGATAATCCTCAGATTAAGGCATGGGTTTTCGGGCATTGCCATGAGTCTGACGTCATTCACATCGGACAGGCCAAGGTATTAGAACATTCGTTCGGTTATTACAACGCTAATAACCAGTCTTTTAAACCCCTGCACTTGGAAATCTAAAGAAAAACTCCAACCTTTTTACAGATTGGAGTTTTCCTGCAAGCTGGCTCAGCGCGAGGCCGAGCCGGATAACATTAGCTCAAGCCAACAAATTTACCGTTAACAACGTCAATAGAGTAGGCTGCCGGTTTTTTCGGCAGGCCAGGCATTCTCATAATGGCGCCGGTTGTAACAACGATGAAGCCTGCACCGGCGTTGAGGATAAGTCTTTGAACCGGAAGAGTGAAGTCCTTCGGAGCACCTTTCCAGCCGGGTTCATGAGAAAGAGAGAATGGTGTTTTGGCAATGCAAATAGGCAGCTTGCTGAAGCCCAAAGCTTCGATCTTAGCCAAGTCTTTTTGAGCTGCGGGAGAGAATTCAACATCTTTACCGCCATAAACCTTTGTGTTAACTTCTTGAATCTTTTCAAGAACTGTCTGGTCAAGGTTATAAGCAAAGTGGAGAGGCTGAGAGCCTTCTTTGACTGCTTCAATTAATTCCTTGGCTACGTCTACAGCACCTTCTCCGCCTTTGGCAAAGCCGTCGCTGACAGCAAATCTCGCACCTAAAGCCTTGCATTCATTGCGAACAACCTCGATTTCATCTTCCGGATCGCCGAAGAAATGATTGAGGGAGACGACTACCTGTTGGCCGAAGTTCTGAAGATTCTTGATGTGAGCTCTCAAGTTCGGCAAGCCGGCTTTTAAGGCTTCCATATTCGGTTTTCCGATTTCAGGAAGAGCAACGCCGCCGTGCCACTTCAGAGCTTTCAAAGAAGTTACCAAAACGGTAGCGGCAGGCTGAAGACCTGTTAAACGGCACTTGATGTCATAGAATTTTTCAGCGCCTAAATCGCTGCCGAAGCCTGCTTCCGTGATAGCCCAGTCGGCAAGTTTCAAAGCTGCTCTTGTTGCCGCAACGGAGTTGCATCCGTGAGCGATATTAGCGAAAGGACCGCCATGAACGAAAGCAGGGACACCTTCCAATGTTTGGACAAGGTTTGGAAGCATGGCGTCCTTTAATAAAGCCATTAAAGCGCCGGTTGCACCGAGTTCACCGCAAGTGTAGGCAGAGCCGTCTTTTTTGATACCTACGACTAGACGATCAAGTCTGGCACGAAGGTCAGATTCGCCGTCAGCTAAGCAGATAATTGCCATGAGTTCACTGGCAGCAGTAATATCAAATCCTGTCTGAGCCGGTGTTCCGTTTGCTAAGCCGCCGAGACCGGTAACGATGTCTCTCAAAGAGCGATCATTAACGTCGAGAACACGTCTCCAAGTAACTTCCTTAAGTTCAACTTGACCTTGATGTTTTGCATTGTCAATTAGAGCAGCTAAAAGGTTATTGGCTGCTGTAATTGCATGGAAATCGCCTGTGAAGTGGAGATTGATGGACTCCATTGGAACGACCTGAGAGTAACCGCCGCCGGCAGCTCCGCCCTTCATACCGAAGGATGGGCCGAGAGAAGGTTCTCTTAAAGCTAAGCAAGCGCTTTCACCTAATTTTTGAAGAGCTTGAGCTAAGGCAATAGAAGTTGTTGTTTTACCAGAACCTGCAGGCATTCCGGAAGTTGCCGTAACAAGAATAAGTTTGCCTTTAGGGTTTGATGTATCGATTTCAACTTTTGCTTTATCACGGCCGTAAGGAATGAATTCTTCTTCTTTCAGGCCAATTTTTTTAGCTAATTGATCAATAGGGATGAGGGTCGCTTGTTGAGCTATTTCAATATCTGTAAGCATTGAACAGTTCCTTGAAGAATCATTGGTGGGTAGTGCGTGATTTTAGCTTACTAGCTCTATCGTTTTTAAAATCTTCAGTTCGTTGATTTGTTAATAACGATGAATACTTACAGCCGAAAAGATTACCTACACGGGAACTGTTCAAATAAAGCCTCGGAACGCTACTTTTTCTTCTTTTCTTTTTCTAGAACAACTTTAATACCATGGGTGAATTCAAACATCAGACTTCCGACTTGGAAATCCATCGCAACTTGATGGCGATGCGAGTTCAAGATATCAGGATTAGGTTGTTCAGCATCCGGGCCAAAAAGCTTATACATAAAGAGCGTGCTTAAGCCGCTTACAATTTGACGGGCATCTTCAGGATTTTTGTCCACTTCCGTACAGATTAAAGTCCAGTATTCGTCGTAAGCGGGCTTGAGAGTTTCGGGGACGTATTTGTTGACAAAGGCCGAAATCAGTTCTTCGTTTGGTTCTCCGCTGTCTTTTGCAGTTTGGTTACGAAGAATTTCTGTGAAGCAAGCGGCAGCAAACGGAGCATATTCTTTGCTGAATTCGGCCATTCTTTTCTTCTTACCGAAGAAGAAAGGCACATAAAAATCTGAGGCTTTTAAGAAAGACTTATATCTAGATTTAGAGAAGTGATCGTAGACTCTTTGTACTGCACTGATTTCTTGTTGAGTTGTCATAGTGGAAACCTGATTAATTTGTTCAAATTGTATTGGATTGCCAGCGAGGTTTTACCGGTTAACACAGAAAACTTCAAAATCAGAAAGAAAATTTAGAACGTTGAGGACAATAGTGGACTTTGTACATTAGCTGAATGCATTTAAATGGTGCTGCTCAGATAAGAGGCAGAAAAGTCAGTAAAAAGATTCGGTCAAAGAAACAAGGAGGTTCCGTAGGCTAGGGCAGCATAGCGTGCAAATTTTCCAATGAGAATCAGGACAGCAGTTAAAATCCAGTTCACTCTTAACCATCCTGCAGCAAGGGGGAAAGCATCACCGATGATAGGCACCCAGGTAAACAGAAGACAAACAGGCCCCCACTTCTTGAAGAGTTCTATTTTTTTTTGATCAACTTTATTTGGAATAAGCAAACCTATGAAGTAAGTAACCAAGGCGCCCAGTGTGTTCCCTGCTGTTGCAACAAGCACGATGTCCCATAGTCTCTCTTTCCATTCTGTCATTCCCCATACCACTAAGGCTTCGCTTCCTCCGGGCAAAAGGGTGGAGGAAATAAAGGCACTTGTAAACAGAGATATTAAAAAAGAGGTAAAGGACATGTTCGAAACTGAAGATAGGAACAGAGGAATTCTACCTGCTTGGAAGGTCTCTCTTCCAGTCTGGCGAAGATGCAGTATTTGTCCGAGACAAAGCCTTACCAATATCAACAACTTAGCTTTTTTTAGCCCGTTAATGGATTTTTTCGCTTGTATAATTTTCCGAGAATTTTTTCACAGGAAAAAAAATGAAAATCTTAGTACCTGTAAAAAGGGTGGTAGACGCCAATATCAAGGTTAAAGTCAGCCCTGAAGGAACCATTGAGACAGCCTCTCTCAAGAAGGCTATGAACCCTTTCGATGAAATTGCTCTTGAACAAGCCGTTCAATTGAAAGAGAAGGGCGTTGCTAAAGAAGTTGTCGCCGTTTCTATCGGAAAATCCGACAGCTCTGAAACGTTGAAAGTTGCTTTAGCAATGGGTGCAGACAGAGCAATTCTCATTGAAACGGAAGATGTTATTGAACCGCTTGGAATTGCTAAGCTTATCAAGGCACTGGCTGAAAAAGAAAATCCGCAGTTAATTATCGCCGGTAAACAAGGCGTTGATACCGATGCTAACCAGGTTGGTCAGATGCTTTCTGCTTTGTGCGATTGGCCTCAAGCCACCCACGCTTCTTCCTTAGAAGTAACCGGTGACAAAGCTAAAGTGACTATTGAAGTTGACGGCGGTTTGGAAACTTTGGAATTGACTCTGCCCGCGGTTGTTACCTCTGATTTGAGACTGAGCGCCCCGCGCTATGTCACATTGCCGATGATGATGAAGGCGAAGAGAAAACCGCAAGAAGTTATCAAAGCAGATGCTCTCGGCGTCGATCTCAAGAAACATGTTGAGCTCTTGACTGTTGAAGCTCCGGAAGCAAGAAAAGTCGGCGTAATGCTCTCCAACGTAGATGAGCTGATCGACAGACTTAAAAATGAAGCTAAAGTTTTATAAGGAAGCAGAAGATGGCAGTTTTAATCATAGGTGAACATAACGGGAGCGTGTTAAGCCCGTCTGCAGCTAACTTAGCAGCAGCCGCTTCTGCGATTTCTTCTGATGTAGATGTTTTAGTGATGTGCCAATCCGGTGAAGCGATTGCTTCGGAGGCTGCAAAATTAAGCGGCATCAGAAAAGTCCTTCTTGCCGAGGGAGAGCAGTTCAGTCATCCTATTGCAGAGAACGTTTCCGCCCAGGTTCTCCAAGTTGCTAAAGATTATTCTCATATTCTTTTTGCAGCTGACTCATTTGGCAAAGCAGCTTCTCCTAGAGTGGCAGCCAAACTTGATGTCGCTCAGATTTCGGAAATTATTAAAGTTGTCTCTGAAGATACTTTCAAGCGTCCGATTTACGCTGGTGCTGCTATTGCAACAGTAAAAAGCTTAGATCCCGTCAAAGTTTTAACCGTACGTGTTACAGCATTTGATCCGGTTGGAAAAGAAGGTTCTGCTTCCATTGAAAAAATAGAAGCAGTACCCGGTACCAATAAAGTAGTTTTCTTGGGAGCGGAAAAAGTTGAAAGCAATAGACCTGAACTTCAATCTGCCAAGATAGTTATCGCCGGCGGAAGAGGCTTGGCAAACGAAGCGGAATTCGCTGAAATGGAACAGCTTGCCGATAAGCTGAAAGCTGCAGTTGGTACTACTCGTGCAGTGGTCGATGCCGGAATGGCTCCTAACGACTGGCAGATCGGTCAGACAGGTAAGATTATCGCCCCTGACTTATATATTGGCTTAGGCATTTCGGGTGCTATCCAACATATCGCCGGTATTAAGGACGCTAAAGTCATCGTTGCGGTGAATAAAGATCCGGAAGCCCCGATTTTTGACGTGGCTGATTACGGATTGGTAGCTGATGCAATGGTCGTCATCCGTCAGTTGCAAACAAAATTGTAATAATCCTCGGGCTTTCCTATTTTAACCGTTTGTTTGATTGGTAAAAATCAGATAAAATCACGGGTTTTAAAAGGGAAAGCCCCTTAGTTTTAAACGTTTTTACACTGAACCTAGTATATTTTTAGAGGTATTTAAACATGGTCGTTATTCGTCTGGCTCGTGGCGGCTCCAAGAAGCGCCCCTTCTACAATATCGTCGCGACCGACTCCCGCAATCCACGCGATGGTCGCTTCAATGAACGTATCGGTTTCTACAACCCTGTAGCTTCCGGTCAGGCAGTTCGTTTGTCCATCAATGAAGCCAACCTCAACAAGTGGATCGCCAACGGCGCCAAAATGAGCGAAACTGTTTCTCGTCTTTACAAAGAATTCAAGAAAACAGCTGCTCCTGCCGCTTAATTGAGACTTTAAGACTTATTAAGTCGTGGAAGACACAAAGAATTCCGCTGCTGAGCCTATAGCGCTCGGTGCTTTATGTGGTGCATACGGCTTGAAAGGCTGGGTGAGAGTCCTTCCTTTCCAAGACGGTGATGCGTTGCTGGATTCTAAAAATTGGTTTCATTTAACCCACGGCGGCGAGCCTCAGCCCATGACGATGGAAAGTGCCAAGTTTCATGGGAAGGGGATTGTGGCTAAGTTAAAAGGAATCGATACTCCGGAAGCAGCAGCTGCTCTAAAAGGTGCTGTTGGTCTTCTGAGAGAAGATTTCCCAGATTTGGGAGAGGATGAGGTTTACTGGGTCGATATCATCGGCGCTAAGGTCGTGAATACCAAAGGCGAAGAAATCGGCACAGTTAGATCTATTACCGACAACGGTGCTCATGATGTTTTGGAAGTTAACGGCGTCAAAGGAAAAATGATTTTGATTCCGCTGGTTCCGGAGTATGTTGAGCTCGTTGATATGGAAAAGAAAGAAGTTACGGTTGATTGGTCTCTTGATTGGGATTAATTAATTTTTATGAGAGTTGACGCAGTCACACTTTTTGAGCCGATGTTCTCGGCTATTACTGAGAACGGAATTACATCCAGGGCTCTCAAAAACGGGCTTTGGTCTCTGAAGTGCTGGTCTCCTCGCGATTTTGTTCATGATGCGCATCGAACGGTTGATGACAGACCGTTTGGCGGCGGTCCCGGAATGATTATGAAGGCTGAGCCTCTGGCTTTGGCAGTCGAAGCAGTCCGTGCCGACGGTAATCATGGAAAAGTGATTTCTTTTTCTCCAACCGGAAAAAAGCTGGATGACGATGATGTCAAGGCTTTCGCAGAAAGCAACCAACCTTTGGTTTTTGTCTGCGGAAGGTATGAGGGAATCGACCAAAGATTTTTAGATTCTTTTGTTGATGAAACTTATAGCATCGGAGACTATGTTTTATCCGGCGGTGAGTTGCCAGCGATGGTTATGCTTGATGCGATTGTCAGGAGACTTCCGGGAGCAATCAAAGATTTATCTGCTTCAGACGAATCTTTTTCTACCGGATTGTTGGATGCTCCTCACTACACTAGACCTGAGGTCTGGAGAGGCAAGGAGATTCCGGATGTTCTTATCTCGGGACACCATAAGAACATTGATGCCTGGACAAGACAGCAAGCGTTACAAATAACCGCCACAACACGTCCTGAAATGATTAAAATAGCGCGTTCTAAAAAGCTGCTGTCCAAATCGGATGAAAAGTTTTTGGAACAATTTTGTATATAGTCAGTTAGTTGCTGACGATTAAAATCCATCCTCTCTGCAGGCAAAGATGAAAAGAACTGCATGAAGATGGTCATTGGAGATATTCATGAATATTATTGAACAACTTGAAAAGGAAGAGATTGCCCGTCTTTCTGAAGGCAAGACTTATCCTCGCATCAACCCAGGCGACACAGTAGTTGTCAGCGTTAACGTTGTTGAAGGTAACCGTAAACGTGTACAGGCTTTCGAAGGCGTAGTTATCGCTATTCGCAACCGCGGTTTGAACAGTGCTTTTACTGTTCGTAAGATTTCCAGCGGCGAAGGTGTAGAACGTACATTCCAGCTTTATTCTCCGATCATTGCCGGTATCGAAGTTAAGCGTCATGGCGCTGTCCGCCGTGCCAAACTTTACTACTTGCGTAACTTGTCCGGTAAGGCAGCAAGAATTAAAGAAAAATTGGTTCGCAAGGCCTAATTTTCAAAAGATTAAAACTAAAGCTTTCCGCAAAACCGCAGACATCAAAACCTGCGGTTTTGTTTTTTCTGCAGACAAAAAGATGCCGCTGTTCCCAGCGGCGAATTGCATTATTTATTTAAGGTTCTTGCCAGTAAATCTCTTTAACTTTTACCCTCTTAAAACGCATCCGATTAAATCCGCAGTATGCATTAAATCGTAGGTTTGAGAGTCATCAAAGGCCGCGAAGACTTCACCAATCTTATCTGTGATGACGTACATATCTTCCGGTGTCTTTTCAATCCAACCTAACGCCAAAAGTTTAGCCAGTTTACGTCTTACAGTTTCACGAGGAATGCCTGTCACATCAGAGATGGAGAGGGCATTGCACGGAAGCAATGGTTTCGGCTGATTTTCGTACTGCGGCTGATATCCTCTTCTCTCATCAAAGTGACGTTCCGTATTTCTAGAAGCAATTTCACCAAGAACCAGGCAGAGAGTTAAATCACCGTCATAAGCTTGATACATAGCTCTAAGTCTGCTGGTCATAAATCTAAGCATGAGAACGGACAGCAAGTCGCGGTGTTGAGCATAGACGGTTGGAGATACGCCGGCTGGAATATGCATTTGTGGGAGTTCCGTCGGAAACGCTGCTCTGTCCCTAGGTGTGCGATGAGTTCTTAACATTTCAGACTCCTTCTTATTGATTAAGTGTTTTTACTACGTTGAATTCATCATAAAGGGAATTCCCGAATTAAGCAAGAAGAAAAATAACATAAAAATACCGTAAATACGGTAGCATATAAGGAAAATATCTTATATTTAGTGTAAAAACAATTAGTTATGCACGCTAATGGGATTTTGTTGATTTCATAATACGGGAAAATTTACCCCAAAATGGGACAATTACCCTCATGCCAATATTGGCTCTTGTCGCTGCAGTTTAAAATTTTTTGAAAAAATCTAATTAAAAACAAGAAGATATAAAAAGAAATAGGGAATATACCTAGTTATTGTTAGATTTGTAAGAAAAAATAGAAAAAATTAAATCACTTAGGAGGCGAATTGTCAACTAGGGGGAGAATTTGCTATCAGCTTTTCTTAGCTATTTACTCCCCTCTCTACTAATTTGGGAAACTATCCTCTTGATTATTAATCTTTCTTTTGGTTCGGAATTTTGTTAGTAATTTGTCTGAAAAAACGTATTTTTGCAATCAACAAAAAACCGGAGAATCATCTCCGGCTATCGAATTATTAATAATTTTTGGGTTTTAGCGTTCCTTCTGCCAGTTCTTTATATAAGGCATAGCGTTCCGGATCGATTTCATGACTTTCTACAGCTGCTTTAACAGCACATTGGGGTTCTTCCAGATGCCTGCAGTTTGTAAATCTGCAGTGTTCCACTCTATTTTTTATTTCTGGGAATCCTCTCATGATGTCATTCAATGTCAGGTGGGCCAAACCAAATTCTTGGAAACCCGGAGAATCAACGATAGCCCCGTCTTTACCAAATTGGAACCAACGGGTCGATGTAGTCGTTTGTTTTCCGAGGTTTAAGGCCTTGGAATATTCCTGAGTCTTTTGTTCCGCATCCTTTACCAATAAATTTAGAATTGTGGATTTGCCCATACCTGATTGGCCGATGAGAAGAGTGATGCGATGTTCGAATAACGGGATGAGCTTTTCTTCCGTTTCTTTTGGATGTGCAGTAGCAGAGACTTCAACAATTGAGCATCCCAATTCTTTCAGTTGTTCAATAAACGGGCGAACTTGGTTGTCGTCCTCGATGATATCGGTTTTGTTACGAATAATCAGCATAGGAATATCCGCTGTTTCCGCCGCAAGGATGGCCTTCCAAATAAATCTAGGGTTATACGTCGGCCTGGTGGCAAAAACTAAAGCTACCTGGTCTATATTGGCAGCTAAAGGCTTTGTTCTGAATTCATCGCTGCGATATAAAAGAGATTTCCTTTCTTCCACTGATTCAATAGCAACTTGCTCATCTGAAGATTGTTTGCATTTAACCAAGTCTCCCACGACCACATCTTTCTTTTTGCCGCGTCTGATAGCTTCATAGATTTTTCCGGTTTCATCTTCAACGAAACTATGTTTACCGTGAGTGGCAATGACTCGGGCCACAAAATCTTTACTGTTGCTCATTTTTAACTATCTTCTCGATTGCGTTAATTCTGGTTGATGCGTCCGGATGGGAGCTATAAAAAGCAGAATAAACAGGATCCGGCGTTAAAGTTGAAGCATTATCACTGAATAGCTTAACTAGGGCTGTAATCAAGCTTCTGCCGTTAGCATTTTCAACTGCAAATCTATCAGCTTCGAACTCGTGCTTTCTAGAGGACAAACTAGCAAGAGGAGTGAAGGGGAAGGTGAAAACGGGTAGAACTAAAGAGAAAAGAATAAGAGCTACCCCGTGGCTGGTTCCATCATTTAATACAACCCCAAGCCCCTCGTAAAACCAGTCAGCTTCGGAGGCTAAGTCAAGCAAAGCAAATACAACAAAAGCAAGAGCAAAAGAAACGGCCATCATTTTGTAGATGTGTTTTAGCTTGTAATGTCCTAATTCATGGGCAAGTACAGCCTCAATCTCATCTGGTGTAAGTTTCTTGATTAATGTGTCAAAAAAAACAATGCGTTTGTTTTTGCCGAATCCTGTCATATAGGCATTTCCTTTAGCATTTCTTTTTGAGGCATCCATTACGTAAAGCCCATTAGATTCGAAACCAACTTTCTGAAGAAGGGAATTGATCTTGTTATAGAGATCTCCTTCCGGAAGGTTCTCGAACTTATTGAATAAAGGCGCAATGAAATTTGGATAAATCCAAAGAACGGCAAAATTGAATGCAACATAAAAAGCCCAGGCCCATAGCCACCACAAACTTCCAGCCGCTTGCCAGAGCCAGAAGATTACGGCTAAAAGAGGCAATCCAAGAGCTATGCTGAGGAGGGTTGAAATACCTAAATCTTTAAAGAACTGAGATTTTTTCATGGTATTAAAGCCGTACTTTTCTTCAATCTTGAATTGGCTGATCCAAGAGAAAGGGAGATCCACTAAGGAAGAAATCAAGGCAAAAACGCCGACAATTAAAATTTGGGACCAGATTCCGTTTCCCAACCATGACGTAAAAAAGTCATAAATCAGTTGAATGAGACCGCCGAAAGTAGCAATGAGAAGAAAGAGTAAGGAAACCCATCTTTCTTTTTGAGAAAATCGAATGGTTTCAATGGAGTAATCGGCTGCTTTTTGATGGGCCTGGAGAGTTATTTTTTTTGAAAAAGCTTCAGGGACGGCTGATCGATGTCTAAGAATGCTGGCTATTTCTCTCTTATCCAGCCATAATTTCAAGCAAGTGTTGATCACTAGAAAAACAATAAAAAGAATAGAAAAATCAATTGCCACTGGAGTCTCTCTGGTAAATAAGGTCAGACAGAATAATACTTCATCGTATTCTCCATGACGCTGCTTCAGCTTTGATTTGAGTAAAGAATTCCACGGCTTAAGTTAGTACTGTGACAACGTAGTCTTTCTCAAGAACGGTTAGAATGTTTTCAATTTCGAAAACAAAGAATAGGACTTTAAAAATGTCAGGATTTATGCCCGAGATTCCGCGCTCACCACTCTTTAATGAAGATAATCTCATTTGGATGGATTTGGAAATGACTGGGTTGGAACCGCAAGTCAACCGTATTTTAGAAATGGCAGCAGTTATTACGGATCCTCAATTGAATGTGATTGCAGAGGGGCCGGTTGTGGTAATTCATCAAACACCGCAAGTATTAAACGCAATGGACTCTTGGAATACAAGTCATCATACAAAATCTGGTTTAGTCCGGAAATCTCTTGAAAGCGAAATTGATGAGGCACAGGCGGCAGACATTTACTATCGCTTCTTCTCTCAGTATGTTTCTCCTAGGAAGAGCCCGCTATGCGGCAATTCCATCGGGCAAGACAGAAGATTCATGGCGCGTTGGATGCCGAATCTCGAGCAGTTTTTCCATTATAGAAATATCGACGTTTCATCAATTAAGGAGTGTGTTAGAAGATGGGCTCCTGAAGTCATGAAGAAGTATGTGAAGACCTCAAAACACGAGGCCCTTTCGGATATCTATGATTCGATTGAGGAGATGAAGTTCTACAGAAAAGAGATTATGAAAATCTGATTTTTGTTTTTCTTTCTTCTTCTAATTTCATTTATTGAACAATCGGAAGAACTGAAATATCGAATTGCCCAGTACTTAGAGAAAATGGTAAGACTTCCCGTTTATTTGACGAAGAAGATTAGAGATTTCTCTTTAAGGAAAGAGCAAGAATAAATTTAAGCTGGCGATTTTTTTATCGCCAGCTTTTCAGAGGAACTTTTCTAAGCAATTTTGGAAAGTTCTTTTGCTAAGAACAAACCCTTGGTTACTTAGCTTTGGGTTGAGTATTCAGCAATGTTATCAAGGATGAAGTATCCCAGCGTCCGCCTCCGCGGTTCTGAATCTCGGCATAGAATTGATCAACCAAAGCGGTAACCGGAAGAACTGCTCCGGTTTTATTTGCTTGTGCGAGACAAAGACCTAAGTCCTTGCGCATCCAATCAACGGCAAAACCAAAATCAAATTGATTCAAGTCCATTGTGATGCCGCGATTAGCCATCTGCCAGCTTCCGGCTGCGCCTTTCTCCAGTACTCCCAGAACTAACGGCATATCTAAGCCGGCTGTCTTACCGAAAGCAATCGCTTCAGACAACCCTTGAACGATGCCTGCAATACAAATCTGATTGCACATCTTTGCAAGCTGTCCGGAACCGGAAGGCCCGATTCGTTTGATTGAGCATGCGAAAGCATTGGCAACAGGGATACATTGATTGATGACGTCCTCATCGCCGCCGCACATCACGGTTAATACACCGTTTTCTGCACCGGCTTGCCCTCCGGAAACCGGGGCGTCAACAAAGTTAAGACCGAGTTCTTTGGCCTTGGCATAGAGTTCTTGTGCAACAGTGGCAGAGTCAGTGGTGTCATCCCACAAAACTGCACCTTTTTTCATGCCAGCATACGCTCCGTTTTCGCCCAACACTACGCTTCTCAAGTCATCATCATTGCCGACGCATACGAAGACAATGTCGCAGTCTTGAGCAGCTTCTTTTGGGGTTAAGGCCATTTTGCCGCCGAATTCTTCAACCCACTTCACCGCCTTAGAAGTGGTGCGGTTATATACCGTTACTTCGTTACCGGCTTTGGCAAGATGGCCTGCCATCGGGTAGCCCATCACGCCTAAGCCGATAAAGGCGGCTTTGATCCCTGTTTTATTTTGATCTGCCATTATTTGCGACCTCTTTCTTTGGTAACTAAAGTGGCAATAGTAACAACCTTTCTAGCTACTGCGGAAGTCGGGTCAACAATTGCAACTTTTTTACCATCGATATCAAAGTTGTCGTCTTCATCCAAAATGAGCGGAAGTTCGGTGCACCCTAAAATCAAAACGGTAGCAGCCTTGTCCTTAACTAAGTGTTTAGCTGCTTCTAAAAGCTGATCGCGGCAGACTCCGGTTGTATATCCTGCCTTAACGCCTTTTTCGCCGTAAATGGCTTCCATGACGTATTTTTGATATTCCGGATCCGGACGTACACATTTCAAGCCCATTTCATCGGCTTTCTTGCTGTAAATTCCGGTTTCGCAGGTTCCGTCAGTGGCCATCAAACCGATAACGGCTTTTTCGCCGAATTTCTTCTTGATTTCTTCCAGCGTTGTTCTCTGCATGTTAATGATTGGAACATCAAGATGAGGAACAATTGTTTCAATGTAGGCGTGAGCAGTATTGCACGGGAACACGATGGCATCGACCTGGTCGGCTTCTAACTTCTTGCAGCAGGAATAAAGAGAAAGAGTTGGGTCAATTCCGCCGTGAAGCAGGTATTTTGTGCGATCAGGAATCTGCGGGTTCTGCTCAATAACGACTTTAAAGTGATCCTGGTCTATTTTTGCCGGAGTCGCACGAGTAATCTTGTCATAAAGGTCAACGGTGGCAGCCGGTCCCATACCGCCGACAATACCGAGTTTAAAGGGCTTAGGAAGCGGTTCCCATTTCTTGGTGCAAAGATAGTGGGCGTAGGCTCCGACAATATCAATCAAACGGAAACCGGCAGCATTTAATGCATCTGCATATTCAACTTGACCGGTGCAGGACGGCAGAATGAGTTCTGCGCCTTTTTCCTGCAGACTCTGACAGCCTTTTCTTAAGATGGACAGTGCTTCTTCTTTTTGTTCTTCACTAAGATTCTTGTCAAAGAATTTGAGCTCATATTCTTTCAGCATTTTTTGAGCATTTTCTTCGGCAACAACCCATTCAACTTTGGCAATACCTTCGAAAGAGTGTTTAACAGCTTCAAATTTTGGCTCAGAGGCTAAGCCAAGATAACCGAGTTTGAGTCCTTCTTTATTTTTAAGAGACTCAGCTACGGCTTTGCCAATATTGGCAATCGGAGTTGTAAATTCAACTTGGAGCTCGCTCAAGAAGGTGAGGGCCTGGAAATTGGGAAGGGCAACAACTTTGACGCCGCGATCGGCAAAGTATTGAACTTCATCATAGACTCTGCACTTCCTGTCGCCTTCTTTTACTAGCTTTGATGCATCGGCAGGAGGGCATTCCCATTTCAAACGAACAGATTCAACCTGAGGATTTTCACTTCCTTCAGTAGGTTCATTATGAATAGCAGCGGTAAGTTTTTCAACGAAGAAAGAGGGGCAGATGGCGCCGGAAATGGCAATAATGTTATGCAGGTCAGACATGATTGTAAATACTCTCAAAAGTCGTAAACAAGTTTTAAGAGTATAAAACGACAAAGCCCGCTTAGCAGCGGACTTTTGCTCTTGACTATTTCGTTTTTTAGATTATTTTTTTTCCTGTTTTGGTTTTTCAATCTCTCCATCAAGGATTTCGTCATCCATCGAGTTGCTGTCGTTAATTGAATTTTGAGACAGCTTATCCAGAATCTTCTCAGTTTCCTCAGTGGGTTGATTCTGAGCGTTAACGGAAGCTGAGATGGAGAGCCAAGTCTTACTCATCGCAATCCCAACGGCAATTACAACCGGGCCAAGAATAATTCCCATAAAGCCGAATGCTATGATTCCGCCGAAAACGCCCAAGTAGATTAAAGACAGTGGGAGAGAAGCGCCTTTGGAGATCAGCAGAGGTTTCAAGAAGTTATCAACACTGGAAACAGCAAGCGAACCCCACAAAACGAGGAACACCGCCATTCCAACTTGACCTTGGTAATAAAGCCAAATCGCTGCCGGACCCCAAACTAACGGTGGTCCAATTGGGACGGCAGAAAGCACGAAGACCGCAACACCGAGAGTGACAGCGCCCGGCACTCCGGCTATTAAAAAGCCAATGAAAGCAACAATGCCTTGGCCGGCAGCGCTTCCAACGATTCCAAATACAACGCTTCTTGTTGTATTAACAATGATGTTTCTTACTTCTACAGCTAAGTTGCCGCTCATGCGCGTCAGTAGAGCAAGACTTTTGTCTGCAAGGTAGTCTCCGTCTCTATAGAAGAAGAAAATGATAAAAATCATCAGGAACAGTTGGAAAAGACCGTCGCCTAACATCACTGCGCCTTTAAGGAGTATTTTGCTGACAGGATCAAAGAGTTTTTGAGCTGTAGCTGCTAAATCTTCCCGATTGCCGATAAAACTGTCGAGCTGTCCGTAAAGCCAGTTTCCAACCCACGGAATATCTTTGATTTCATTTGGCAAAGAAAAGCCAGAGGCAATCCACTCTCTGACCATAGAAATTAAATTAGGTATCTGTTGGGCAGAAACAACAGAAAGGCCTGTAATCGGGATAACGATTAAAACGGTCAATAGAAAGACAAGAATGAAGCTGGCTAACAGGTTCCTGTTGCCGCACCATTTTCTTATCATTTTAAAAAGAGGCCAGGAAACAATGGCAATCACAGCCGCAACTGAGATGGCCGTAGCAAAAGGCCAAACGACTAAAAAGCAGCCGATGGCAATAAAGAAACCGAACAGGACCCTGACGATTACATCGACTCTATCCTTGAATGAGAGGAAGCCAACCAGCTTCGGAAGGTTTGAGTTTTCTATTTTATTGTCAGCCATAGTGGACTCGTCTAATTTTTAAGGCCTCGGGCATTTAGTGTTCCTGAATTTTTGGGAGCTCTTTCATCGAACAGCAAGGCGTTCTTCCTTGTTTATGTAAAAACGCTGTTCCCCAAATATACATGGATTCCAAAATCGGACGTAAAGATTCACCTAATTCGGTCAAAGAATACTCTACTTTTGGCGGGACGACAGCGTAAACCTTACGGCTTAGAAGGCCGTCCTCCTCCAATTCTCGCAGCTGCTTAGTGAGCATTCTGGGAGTAGCTGCGGTGACTTCCCTCTGAAGATCCGAAAAACGAAGAGTCTTTCCAACCAAGTTCCACAGAATAAGCGCTTTGTATTTTCCTCCGATGAGATCCAGAGTTTTCTCTACCGGACAGCAGTTCTGAGGCTTATTTTGATTTGAGCATTCTTTTGCCATTAAAACGTCCTAAGTATATTTTTGGATACTATATTCCTTTCTTGGTAGTTCTTGCTAGTTTGAAAGTATTGAATAAAATGTTCTTGCAAATAAAGGAATAGAAATGAAAGAACATTTTGATGTCACGGGGATGAGCTGTTCTGCATGCTCTGCCAGAGTGGAAAAGGCCGTTAAAGAACTAAATGGAATTGATGATGTAAATGTTAATCTCTTAAAAAATTCCATGGTGGTTGATTTTGATCCGACCAAAACAGGCACAGACCAAATCGAGGAGGCTGTGAAAAAAGCAGGATATTCCGCAACCGCTAAATCTGAAGAAAGAGGCAAAGGAACGGCAGCTCCTTCTAAACCTCAAGAAGACGTCCAGGCAGAAGAACTCAAGAGCATGGAAACACGTCTTTGGGTATCCATCGTTTTCAGTGTTCCTTTGATGTACATTGCTATGGCACCGATGGTCGGATTGTCAAATCCTTCTTTTTTAAGCGGACATCAGAACGCTGCCGTCAATGCATTGACCCAGTTTCTCTTAACTATTCCCGTCGTTTTTATTAACTTCAAATTCTTCAATATCGGATTCCGTTCGTTGCTTGCACGAGCTCCTAATATGGATTCTCTTGTAGCCATCGGTTCTGCCGCTTCCGTTTTTTTCGGATTGTTTGCGCTTTATATGATGCTTATAGGCTTGTCAGCAGGCAATCAAGAACTCGTTGCCAAGTATGCACATAATCTCTATTTTGATTCCGCCGCAATGATTCTTACACTGATTACCGTAGGTAAGTATTTTGAAGCAAGAGCGAAAAAGAGAACTACTAATGCTATTTCCAAACTATTGGAATTAGTTCCGGATACTGCGGTCGTTCAAAGAGACGGAAAAGACATCGAAGTGTCCGTAGATGAAATCCGCCCGGATGAAATTGTTGTTCTGAAAACCGGACAAAGAATTCCGGTCGACGGAGTTGTCAAAGAAGGGAGCGGCTCGATCGATGAATCTTCATTGACCGGAGAAAGCCTTCCGGTGGAGAAGGAAGCGGGGTCAGTACTATCCGGAGGAACCTTGGTCACGCAAGGGCATTTTCTGATGCAAGTAACAAAGGTCGGAGAAGACACAGCCTTGGCTCAAATTATTAAGCTGGTAGATGAAGCTACTTCCTCAAAAGCTCCTGTGGCGAGACTGGCTGATAAAGTTTCGGGAATTTTCGTCCCAACGGTAATTGCGCTTGCCGTTATTGCTTCAGTGACTTGGATGCTTATAGGATATTCTTGGGAATTTGCTCTCATGATTGGAGTATCCGTTCTCGTTATTTCTTGTCCTTGTGCGCTGGGGTTAGCTACACCGACAGCGATCATGGTTGGAAGCGGGAAAGGGGCTGAGCAGGGAATCTTATTCAAATCAGCTGAGGCGATTGAAAGCAGTGAAAAAGTCAATGCTGTTGTTTTAGATAAGACAGGTACGGTTACTGAAGGGAAACCATCCGTGACCGATATCGTGTTATTTAACGGCCAAACTCTGGATGAATTACTTCAAAAAGTTTATGCCGTAGAGAGTAAGTCCGAACATCCTTTAGCCAACGCTATCTCCAACTATTGCGCTGAAGTTCAAATCTCTCTTTCTCCGTCGTCAGATTTTAAACAAGTGTCCGGAAGTGTTTCCGGTACAGTCGGAAATGAGAAAGTTGAAATCGGGAATCTTAAGGCTCTAAGCATCCAAAATAGTCAGATAACCGAACAAGCATTGTCATTGGCAAGGCAAGGAAAAACTCCGCTTATAGTCAAGATTAACGGTACACCGAAAGGAATTATTGCAGTTGCCGATCCAATCAAGCCTGACAGCAAAATTGCTATAGAGGCTATGAAAAAAGCAGGTCAAGAAGTTTGGATGGTTACCGGTGACAATGAGGTAACGGCCAAGGCAGTTGCTTCTAAAGTCGGCATTGATCATATTGAAAGCGGTGTTTTGCCTTCTGATAAAGAAAAAATTGTTCGCAGACTGCAAGGCGAAGGTAAAAGAGTCATCATGGTTGGCGACGGAATCAACGATGCTCCTGCATTGGCTCGAGCAGATGTTGGGATTGCTATTGGAGCCGGTACCGATGTGGCTATTGAATCTGCCGATATCGTATTAATGAAAAATCGTCTGACAGACGTTGTTAATGCAGAAAACTTGTCTCATTCAACGATGAACAACATCAGACAGAATTTGTTCTGGGCCTTCTTCTATAACATCATCGGTATTCCTGTTGCTGCAGGCGTGTTCTATCCTGTGCTTGGCTGGACGTTAAGTCCAATGATTGCGGCGGCTGCCATGAGCATGAGTTCAGTTAGTGTCGTAAGTAATGCTTTACGTTTAAGAGGCTGGAAGCCGAAGTTAGTTTTTAACCAAGAACAAAGAAAAGCAAGCAGCGCGAACGCTGCAGTGATTTCTGTTACGCTCAAGCAAGAAACAGCTTCTGTAGCTTTGCATTCCGCTTCACATACAAAAGCTGTGTTAATTGAAGGAATGATGTGTTCTCACTGCAGTTCTGCAGTAGAAAAAGGACTTTCTAAACTTCCGGGAGTTCAAAGCGTAAAAGTTGATCTAAAGGATCAGTTGGCAACGATTGTTTTTAACGGAGAACTGAGCGATGAGACGATTAAATCCACTGTTGAGAAGCTGGGATACCAAGTTGTGAAGATTGAAGATCTTGCCGTTCCTGAAAAGCCTGAAGTTTTGTCAAGAACGCAGGCTCAGGAAAAGAGCGGCCTAATTGCAAAGCCTGTGCTTCATACAAAGAAAGTTGTTATTGAAGGAATGATGTGTTCTCACTGCAGTTCTGCGGTAGAGAAAGGACTTTCAAAACTTCCGGGAGTTCAGAGCGTAAAAGTGGATCTTGAGAATAAGCTGGCAACCATTTGCTTTGACGGAGAACTAAGCGATAAGACAATTAAATCGACCGTTGAGAAGCTGGGATATGCAGTTGAGAAAATAGAAGAATAATCAAGAAAAACGGGCTGACGATTTACTTCGAATCCTCCCGTTTTTCTTTTCGAAAGGTCTGTTGAAAAGTGACAGATCTAATTATTCAGGCATTTACAACCTGATTATTAAGTTTTTCATGCCTTGAAAAGCTAAATGCGGAGCGGTTTAGAGTTTGGGGAAGAGACCTTCTTCCTTAGGTTTCAAGCCTTTCAATAAATAAGTGCCTTGAGTCCCTTGACGACCGAGTACGGAAATTTGGGACAAGTTCTTACCATTGCTGGTTACAAAGGTAATGGCTCTCATTTTTTTGTTGGCCGACACATAAGTAAAGCGATAGCTATTTTGTCCCGGGATTTGGACTGGACCGGCAATGATTCTCATTCCTTGTTGTTTGTAGCTCTGTGCCATTTTATCGGCAGCATCTTTGGCAGCAACGTCGGACGGCATAACAGTGATTAGAACGCCTTCTCCAAACTTCTGACTTGCAAATAAAGTGGCGTCTCCGCCTGCCGGTACATTGACATCTTTAACTTTTTGAGCCATCCAATCATTGGTAAGCGGCAGGTCATAATATTTTGAATGGAAGTCTGCTGAAAAGGCAGGGGAAGCAAGAAGGCCGCTCACCAAGATGATGCCGGCGGTAACGGTGAAATTTCTGCGAAGCATATTTTTCTCCTTGGAATGTTTTAACTTCGGCAGCCATTCTACCTCTGGCTAGAGAAAGCTGGCTTCCTTAGATTCTTCCTAAGAGTTTTTACCAAGCGAAAACGGCTCAAAACTCAACTGGAAGTTGGGAGGGTAATTAGCTAGTTTATATTTTTCAGGAGTTATTTGATGTAGTCGGCTGCGCTCTTGCCGGCAATGCGTCCGAAAGTAATGATGTCAGCGACTGCGTTTCCGCCGATTCTGTTTCCGCCGTGGACTCCGCCTGTGACTTCACCTGCAGCTAACAATCCGGGAACCGACTTAGCAGTAACGCCAATGACTTCGACCTTCTTGTTAATTCTCAAGCCGCCCATGGTGTTGTGAATAGCCGGAGTGATCTGAATGGCATACATCGGAAATACGTTGTTAGGCGTAATCATTTCCGGACGTCCGAAAGCTTCATCTTTCTTAGATTCATAGGCCTTAGTATATTGTTCCATCGTGGCTTTTAAGTTGGCTGCCGGAACACCTATGCCTTTTACTAATTCTTCGACATTGTTGCCCTTTACGGCCAGTCCTTGCTGATTGTAACCTTGAGCAAGCTTGTTCTTTTGTACTAAAGCGTTGTCAATCAGGATCCAGGCTTTGCCGGTTGGTTGAGCTAAAACGCCGGCGGCAACGATATCTCTCGGCAGAAGTTCATTGATGAAACGTTTACCATCCTGATTGACCAAGTAGGCACCGCGGCCGCGCATGGATTCAGAAATTAAAATGCCTTTAACCGGAACAACACTCGGATGAGCTTGGATTTCGCGCATATCAACCAGTGCAGCTCCAGCTTTAAGGCCTAAGTCGATGCCTTCACCTAAAGCTCCCGGGTGGTTAGTGGTTGCAAAGCCTTTGTATTCCGGTCTGAGAGACTCAATCATCTTGGTGTTAGCACCGAAACCTCCGGTTGCCAAAACAACGGCTTTAGAATCGATTGTGTATTCCTTTTTATCTTTGCCGATAACTTTAACGCCGGCAACTTTACCGTCTTTGACGATGGCTTCCGTTACTTTATTAGAAGGACGAATTTCGATTCCCGGAATGCTCTTGGCTGTCTTGTAGAAGAGTTTCATGATGTGGGCGCCGACAGCAGAACCATCACAAGGACCATGACCGCGGGCTACGGATTGACCGCCCCCTCTGCCCATTCTATGGCAGAAGTCTGCACCGAGAGAAAGCATCCAAGCCTCAGCTTCTTTAGCATTTTCTCCGAGAGCTAACGTTAATTCCGGATTGTTGAGGTAATGTCCGCCTTTTTGAGCGTTCAATGACATAGTCATAGCATTGTCATGAGTGATGCCGTGTTCAAGTTGCTGGAGTGTTCTTGCAGCATTCATGCCGCCTTCTGCACGATTGGTGTTGCCGCCGATAATTGGCATTTTTTCAAGCATGATAACTTTCTTGCCTGCTTGGGCTGCTGTAAGAGCAGCAGACATTCCGGCGCCGCCCGAACCGACAACAACCAAGTCAGTTTCTTCGGCAAACGCAAAAGAGCTAAGTGCAATTGCGCACAGGGAAGCAATAAAAGACGTTTCATTATTTCTCCTAGGAAGATTCATCGTTATCTCGATGATTGGATTTTTTCATGAGGAGGTACTTAAGTACCTTGATCTAGGTCAATGAACGTTCAATTATTTTTTTTTGCAGAAAATTTAGGCGAGATAAGGAAGAAAAAGGATATGCCGCAGGAAAGGAGAGAGGAGGGCTGTCTGCCGTGATGGAGAAAATTAAAGAAATTGAAACAACGTAGAGCTAGAGTAAGACTGAGTAACTTTTTGAATTTCTGTTAAAAATTCGTGCACTCAATTAATCAAGCTACCGGTTTTATTGCTGATGTCTTAAAAAGAAAACGGCCGGCAAAGCCGGCCTGTTGAGAACTATCTAAGGACTAGATAGATTCTTTTTCCATGTTAATTGCACCGCACGGGCATTCAGAAGAACAAATGCCGCAGCCTTTGCAATAGTCATAGTTGAAGATATAAGGAACGTTGTCATCACCGGTCTTAATAACGGCGTTGTCCGGGCAGACACCGTAGCAGTTATCACACTGCAGACAGTTACCGCAGGACATGCAGCGTCTGGCTTCAAACAAGGCATTCTCTTCAGTCAAGCCATGCTGAACTTCATCGAAGGTGTTCTGACGGCGAACCATGTCAAGCATCGGACGCACAGTCTTAGGAGCGTCAGAGTAGTACCAAGTGTTGAGCTGGTCGAAAGTAACAATCTGATGTTTCGGAGGAACAACAACTTCTTTACCGTTCAAGAAAGCATCAATAGCTCTGGCAGCTTTATAGCCGTGACCGATAGCAACGGTAACGTTTCTTTCACCCGGAACCATGTCGCCGCCGGCATAAATGCCTTTAACGCCGGTAAACATGTTGGAGTCAACAATGACGCTGCCGTTTTCAATCTTCAAGCCTTCTACGGATTTCAGCAATCCTAAGTCAACGTTTTGACCTAAAGCTAAAACTACGGCATCAGCCTTAACGGTTTCAAACTCACCGGTAGGCTGCGGATGGCCGTTTTCATCCAGCTTCATCTTTTCGATCTTGATTTCTTGACCGCTGTCTACTTCAGAAATGGTTGACAACCACTTGACGGAAACGCCTTCCTGTAAAGCTTCTTCAACTTCGAAGTCATGGGCTGGCATCTTGTCGCGTGTACGGCGATAGATGATAAGAGGTTCAGCACCCAATCTCTTAGCGGAACGAGCCACGTCGATAGCAGTGTTGCCGCCGCCGTAAACAACGACTTTACGGCCGAGCAGAGGTTCTCCCTCGCCTTCCATGCTTCTAAGAACAGAAACGGCATCAAGCATGTGCTTAGCGTCTCCGCCCGGGATATAAGCACGTTTGGCAAGGTTAGCACCAACTCCGAGGAACACGGCATCATAGCCGTTGTTCTTCATTTCGTCGTTTACATCCATGACGGTGGTGTTAAGTTCGAGCTTAACGCCGAGGTCAAGAATTCTTTGGATTTCTTTATCCAAAACGTGTCTTGGAAGACGATATTTAGGAATACCGTATCTCATCATGCCGCCAGCTTGCGGACTGCCTTCCTTAATAGTGACGTCATGTCCTTTTAAGGCCAATTGGTAAGCAGCTGAAAGGCTGGCAGGGCCGGAGCCGACCACCAAAACTTTCTTGCCGGAAAGTTTCTTAGGTTTAACGAAAGCGTATCCGTTTTCAATAGCATGGTCGCCAAGGAAGCGTTCAACGGAGTTAATACCAACGGACTCATCCAAGCATCCTCTGTTGCATGCGCCTTCACAAGTGTGATAACAAACACGGCCCATACATGCTGGAAGAGGGTTGCGTTTTGTCAAATGACGCCAAGCTTTTTCGTAGTTGCCGCTTTCGGAATAGAAAAGCCAGCCTTGAATATCTTCGCCTGCAGGACATTGATTGTTGCAAGGAGGAAGCTTATGAACATAAGCCGGGCGCAATGTTCTCCAGCTGCCGGTTCTGTTTTCCAGAGAGCTTCCGACATCAAGAGTTATAGCAAAAGGTTTTTTCACGATTTATCTCTCCTCGTTATAGTCTGTCTGCGCGTTCGTCAGCCTGAACTGCCGGAGGCATTGGTTCGCTTCTTTCATCACCAAGAAGACCGAAGCGGCGAATGTTTCTTTCTGCAATTGCTTTAATTCTGATCAAGGCGCTTTGATCGGCCTTCGGTCCGAATAAGTGAGCGTAGCGTTTCTGCAGCTTCATGTAGTCTTCGACAGGAGCAAGTTTTCTGATCTTAGTTACGTGAGTAATCTCCCCGTATTCAGCTTCAAAGACCGGGAACAAGCCGGATTCTTGGGCCAAGCGGGCAAGTTTTACTGTATCTTTAGAGGCAGCTCCCCAGCCGAGAGGGCATGGTACCAGTACGTGAATATAGCGGGCGCCATGGAAAGTCATGGCTTTCTTAACTTTTCTTTCTAAGTCGCGAAGGTCGGCGATGCTAGCTGTAGCGACGTATGGAATACCGTGAGCCATAGCAATCAGCGGAACTTCTTTACCTTGACCGAAAGCGTTGCCCGGGTGAGAGCCCACGATCTGTGTTGTGGCAGTCCGGACAGCCGGAGGTGTAGCAGAAGATCTCTGAACACCCGTGTTCATATAGCCTTCGTTGTCGTAGCAGACATAAAGGACGTCATCGTTTCTTTCGAACATACCGGATAAGCAGCCGAAGCCGATATCGGTTGTACCGCCGTCACCGCCTTGAGCAAGCACACGGACTAAAGGACCTCCGTTCTTTTTGGCTTTAACACGCATAGCGGCGGCCATGCCTGTGCCGACAGCAGCAGTGTTACCGAAAAGAGAGTGGAACCATGGAAGCTGCCAGCTGGTTTCCGGATAAGGAGTAGAGAATACTTCCAAGCAGCCTGTAGCGTTAGCGGCAATCAAATTGCCGTCAGTTGCCTTCATTGCGGCGTCAACCGTATAACGTGCACCGAGTGCTTCGCCGCATCCCTGACAAGCTCTGTGGCCGGAGTTCAAGGAGTTGAAGCGTTCAATATTTGCCTGTCCGGATCTTTGAGAAGGATCCAACAAACGGTTGCCGACGGTAAAAGTGCCGGTCTGATAGAACTTAATTTGATGTTCGCTCATTAGATGCCTCCTTTATGAATGCTGACGGAGTCACGAACTACTGCTTCAGCAAGAGGTCCTGTGTGACGATCTTCTTTTTCGCGTTTCAATTGTTTTTCAACGACTTCTTTATCCAAATCCAAGAAATAAAGCTCTTCAAGTTCGCCGTTTATAGCTTTATTGAAGACGTCTTTAAGTCCTTTCTTTGTAATCGGACGGCCGCCTAAGCCGGCAATGACGGAGAAAATGTCTAAGTCCATCTTACGGGTGGCACGAATGACGTCATCAGTGACGACACCGCCGATTCCAACCTGCAAGGCGCGGTCGATGACAACAACTTTCTTTGCTCCTTTAAGGAGTTCAGCAAGTTGTTTATCCGGGAACGGACGATAGGATTTAATGCCGATTAAACCAACCTTCTTGCCTTCCTTTTCCATCTCATCGATAGTGTCTTTAATCGTACCGATGACGGAGCCTAAGGCCAGAACAATGGTATCTGCACCTTCAATCTTGTACGGGCTCAACAAACCGCCGGATTTACGTCCGAAGGCCTTTTCAAACTCTTCGGAAGCTTTTTCAATAGTTTGCAGAGCTTCAATAGTGTGGTGATGGAACAAATAGCGAACTTCTGTAAAAGCTTCGGGACCTACCATCGCACCGATGGAGACAGGGTGATTTACATCAAGCTTCTGTCTCGGATCGTACGGAGGCAGATAAGCGTCCACTTCTTCTTGTGTAGGAATGTCCATTCTTTCATAAGCATGGGTCAAGACGAAACCGTCCATGCAGACCATGATTGGAATGGATAGTTCTTCGGCAATCTTGAATGCCTGGATGTGCATATCAACGGCTTCTTGATTGTCTTCTGCAAAAATTTGGAGCCAGCCGCTGTCTCGTTGAGATAAAGAGTCAGAGTGGTCATTCCAAATGTTAATAGGTGCGCCGATTGAGCGGGAAGCAACAGTCATCACGATTGGAAGTCCCAAACCGGATGCGTTGTACACAGCTTCTGCCATGAACAGAAGTCCCTGAGATGCAGTAGCGGTGTAAGAACGTGCGCCTGCAACGGAAGAACCGATGGCCACACTCATTGCAGCAAACTCGCTTTCAACGTTGATGAATTCGCAGTCTTGCAGCTTACCGCTTCCGGTTAATGCGCCGAGGGCTTCAACAATGTGAGTCTGCGGAGAAATAGGGTAGGCGCAAATAACTTCCGGACGGCAGAGTGCAATTGCCTGGGCGACGCCTTGAGAACCTTGAATTTGCTTAAGCATTCTTAGGCCTCCTTCATTTTCTTTTTAGCTTCAAGAACAAAGTTATAAGCATCGGCGGCCACAAGACCGTTAGCTTCAGCAACTTTGCCTTTATATTTAGTTTTGAATGCTTCCTGAATGCTTTCTAGCTTTAATTTGCCGGTAAGAGCGGCAAACCCGGCAAGCATAGCTGCACCAGGAAGAGGACGTTTGATGTGCTTCATTGCATATTCCGTCGCCGGAAGAGTAATAAGGTGACCCTTAGGCAGCTTGGCTGCCAAGTCTTCCAGGCCTAATTCTTCGATGGAATGAGAGCTGTTAATCAAAACATATCCATTTGGAGTCAATCCACCGAATACGTTGACGCTTTCGAGAAGAGTACGGTCCTGAATCAAGACTGCATCCGGCTCCATAATCGGTTCTCGTAAGCGGATAGGTTCATTGTGAACGCGGGCAAAAGCAACTACCGGTGCACCGGTTCTTTCACTTCCGAAACTTGGGAACGCTTGTGCATAGTGACCTTCAGTAAATGCTGCAATGGAGAGCATTTCTGCTGAGGTAACTACACCTTGGCCTCCTCGGCCGTGTAGACGAATCTGAAACACTTTAGTTCCTTTATAGTTAGTTATTGGGTTTACTTAATTAATTTTTCTGCTTCTTGAAGACGAATCTTAATTCTTCCGTCGACGGCGATAGGTTCTCCGTCTTTATTACTAATCATTAACGGATTGATGTCCAATTCATCAACGAACGGGAAGTCCTTAACCAGCTGAGAAAGTCTAAGAAGAATATCTTTAATCTGGTTAATATCAGCAGGAACTGCGCCTCTGGCGCCTTCAAGAAGTTTGTAAGCTTTGACGGACTTAATCATGTCAAGGGCGTCAAGATCGCTCAAAGGAGCCAGTCTGAAGGAAACGTCTTTCATGACTTCCACGAATACGCCGCCTAAACCGAACATCATCATCGGGCCGTATTGAGGATCGGTTGCGATACCGCAGACCATTTCTCTGTCGCTCTTAACCATTTCCTGAATGATGACGCCTTCCATACCGTCAAGAAGATTCTTAGCTTTAAGCTTGTTGACCATGTCAGTGTATTCGGCTCTGAGCTGGTCAGCGTTTTCGATGCCTACACGAACTCCGCCTACATCTGTCTTATGAGAAATCTTCTTAGAGTTAAGCTTCATAACAACCGGATAGCCAATCTTGTCGGCTAATGCGATGGCTTGGTCTAAATCTTTGGCTTCTCCGTCTTTGCACACACGAATGCCGTAAGCAGACAAGACTGCAAGACTTTCAGCGGTTGTCAGCTGTTCTCTTCCTTCAGAAAGGACGGAGGAGAAAACAGATTTAACTTTCTCGGATTCGACTTTAAATTCGGGGAATTTTCCTTCCGGTCTAGCGATCCATTTTCTTTGTTGGTTCAAGCGGTTCAATCCTTCGACAGCTTGTTCACCAAACATAAAGAACGGGATATTGACTTCCATTTCAGAAATCTTCTGGAAGAAGTCTTGAGTTGTCATGAAGACTCCGACAACCGGTTTAGAAGGATTCTCGGCCTTGATTTCCATGATGGCTTTAGCAACATCAATGTCTTTCAAACCCAAGAACGGCAGATAAATAACAACAACCATATCTACGCCGTCGTCAGCAAGGACAGTCTTTAAGGTCTGCTTGTAGTGTTCCAACGGAGCAGAAGCAATCATGTCGACAGGGTTCTTGACGGAGGCTGCCGGCGGAAGAAATGCTCGGAGATTATTCTTTGTTTCTTCAGACAACTGGGCCATTTGCATACCGTGTTCAACTACAGCATCGGTACACATAATTCCGGGACCGCCGGAGTTAGTGACGATAGCAACGCGATCGCCTTTTGGAATCGGGCAATGGCTGAAGACTTTAGCGGTGTTGAATAAGTTTTCCAAAGAGAACTCACGAATAACACCGGATTGTGCTAAGAGGGCTGCTGCGGCCTTGTCGGCACCGGCCAAAGAACCTGTGTGAGAAGAAGCTGCAGAAGCTCCGGCTGCAGAGCGGCCGGCTTTAAGAGCTACGATAGGTTTCTTTTTGGTGGTTCTGGTTGCCAATGTTCTGAACTTCTGAGGATCGGCAATAGATTCCATATAAAGAAGAATCTGATGAACGTCGTCAACATTTTCCCAGTATTCAATGGCGGAGTCGGCATTGACGTCAGCTTGGTTGCCGATTGAAATGAACTGGGCAAAACCGATATTCAAATCTTTAAGGATATTTAGAATACCGCCGCCGAGAGCTCCGGACTGAGAAACGAAGCCAATGTCTCCGCGGACCGGGAGAGTTTCGGCAAAGCAAGCGTCTAAGCGGATCTTAGGATCAGTGTTTACGACTCCCAAGCAATTCGGGCCAACGCAAGTCATTCCGTATTCATGAAGTTTGGTGACTAAAGCTTCTTCTAACTGTTTACCTGCGGGGCCTGTTTCTTTGAAGCCTGCGCTGATAATTACAACGCCCTTGATGCCTTTTTGATGGCATTGGTCGATTGTTGAAAGAACAAACTTGGAATTAATAACGATAACGGCCATATCGATAGGGCCGGGAACATCCAAAACGGATGGGTAGGCTTTTAAGCCTTGAATTTCAGAATCTTTAGGATTAATCGGGTAAATCGTTCCAGAGTAGCCGTATTTCTGTAGATTCTTCATGATATCGAAACCAATGGTGTGTTCTCTGGAAGATGCACCAATGACTGCCATTGAGGCAGGACTCATGATTTTGTCCATTGCACTTACTGACATCTCATTCCTTTTTTAGTAGAGGCTAAAAATTATCAAAAACAAATGCTCAGTCAACAAGGGACTATAACCATCGTTTTGAGGAACAAGATGGTTTTGATCCCATCGCAGGTCAATACTTAGCTGACCTGGTATTTTCAAGCAAACTAATGTGTAAATATTTCACATTATGAAAATCAAATTTATAATTTGAAATACAGGATCTACTTTAACATTAAACAGTTGAATTCTGAAGACAAGTTGTTACTAAGGTTTAAATATTTTTGTACCAGATTCACGGTAGTAGAGTGAACAAAAAATCACTTCGAAAAGAAGAAAAAATTGTTTAATTCAGAAGTAGTAAGAAAATTGTTAAGTTTTTTTGTTGTTTTTTAGAAAAAAACAGCGGGAAGTCAGTAAACAAGGGGGTTTGCGACTAAAAAATTATAAAATTTGTTGCAAATTAGCGTATAGTTGGACTGTTAACTATGTTCTAACCTTCAAATAACCGTCGTAAAGGGGAATTCCAATGAACAAGACTGAAATGATTGATGCGATTGCTGAACAAACAGGGCTCACAAAAGCTGACGTTGCAAAAGTTCTCAACGCATTCGTAGAAAAGACAGTTGAAACTGTAGCAGCTGGTGGTGAATTCACAATCATTGGCTTCGGTTCCTTCAAGTCTGCTGTCCGCAAAGCACGTGAAGGCCGCAATCCTTCTACAGGCGCTGTTATTAAGATCGCTGAAGCCACAGTTCCAAAATTCGTAGCTGGCAAGAAGTTCAAAGATGCAGTTAATGTACCTAAGAAACCAGCTCGCAGAACTAAGAAAGCTGCTAAGAAATAAGAATTAATTTATTCTGACAAGAGCTCTCGAGTAAAACCGAGGGCTTTTTCTTTAAAGTATAAGAACAATTCCTTAAATTGCATAAAAATGATGAAAGATAAAACGGGTCGCCTTCAATTTTCTTTTTTTCTATATAACTCTTTATTTATGTCCATATGCTTATCTATCTGTTCAGGCAGATTCGTAAGTGCTGTGGATACAGAAAGTTGGAGCTGGTTCAATTTTGTTTATTTTTATGCTGTAGCTTTTTCTCTTTATTTTTTTATAACTTTCCTTGTTCAACTGCTGTTGACGGGAATTTTCAATATTTTTAAGTTAAGAAAAACCGTTATTGTTCTTTCTCTTTTGCTTGATGCCGTTATTTTGATTCTTTTCTTAGCTGATACCTTTGTTTTTAATCAGTTTAGATTACACATCAATTTAGCCATGTTGGAAATGACATTCTTGGGAGGAGGGCAGATTGTCTCGTTCTCTCCAAAGATGCTCATAGAAATTTTGGGACTTTCAGCTGCTTGTGTTGCAGCAGCCATTTTATGTGTCTTTTTGGCAGTCAAACTTAATAAAAGCAGAAGATTTGCTATCACGGCTTTTGTAGTCTCCTTGCTCCTCCTAATAATTACCAACGGTATTCACGGCTTTGCTTTTGCTACACATAAACAAAATTTTGTTGAAGTTAGTGAAATGCTCCCTCTTAATAAACCTTTGACTTTTAGCAAATTGCTTATAAAAACGGGGATTCTGACAAAAGAGGAAGTTTACTCAACCGAACTTCCGGGCGATGGAAAGAACAAGAAGATGAACTATCCTCTTCATCCGCTTGTTTGTAAAAAAAATGGAGAGGATTTCAATATTCTCTTTCTTTTCGTTGATTCTTTGAGAGCGGACATGCTCGATAAAGAGTACATGCCGAATACTTATGAAATTTCTAAGAAAGGAATAGTATTCAAAGATCATATTTCCGGAGGCATAAACACTAGACACGGAATCTTTACATTGTTTACTGGCCTTCCGGGAAGTTATTGGTTTAAAGCTCTGTCTACAAAGACACCTTCAATATTAGTTCAAGCTCTTGAACAGCGAGGCTATTCAATCGGAGCTTTTACCGGCGCGGGTTTGACCATGCCGGAGTTTAATCAGACTATATTTGCAGGCGTTAAAGACTTAAGACTGTCCTCAAAAGGTAAAAACGTTATAGAAAGAGATCTGGACGCTATCCGAGATTTTGAAAAATGGGTTGAGGAGAAAAAAAATAAAGGGCCGTTTTTTGGTTTCATCTTCTTAGATAATGTACATTCTGCTGCTTTTCCAGAAGATACAGAGAACACGTTCTATAAACCATATTGGAAACAAATAAATCACTTGGAATTGAACAACGATTTTGATCGAGAACCTTACTTTAATCGTTATAAGAATGCTGTTAGATTTGCTGATAAGAATATAAAAAAACTAATTGATTTCTTAGGAAAAGAAGATCTTCTGGACAAGACGATCATAGTAATAGGGGCAGACCACGGAGAAGAATTTAACGATAATAAAAAGAATTTCTGGGGACACAATGGAAATTTCACAACTTATCAAGCAAGAGTTCCACTTGTTATTTTATGGCCCGGGAAACAAACTGAAGAGGTTGATTACAGAACTTCAATGCTTGATATAGCTCCTACGCTACTAACTGATGCTTTAGGATGCGAAAATCCAATAGAGGATTATTCTTCAGGGGCATCTCTCTGGAGAGATTCAAAACGTAAATTTGTGTTTGGTAGCAATTACAGCAACGATGCCTTTATTGAGCCGGAAAGAATAGTCATCATTAACAAGGCGGGAAGCTTAGATTATCGTTTGCCTAACAACGATAAAGCATCAAATAGAAACGTGCCTCCTTATTGGAAAGAGGCTCTAAAAGAGATGACTAAATTTCTTAAATAAGTCTAGTAATCAGTTTTTATTAGCCCATGAGCACAGGAGCTCTCTTTGTGCTTTAAGCGATACGAGAGCTTCTCCCAACTGGGACCTTCTTTTGCTTTATTTCCTTCTGGATGGTAAAGATGCAGGACTGCGGTTGCAAAGTTTCCAGACTTTCTGTAAATTCTGCTATTTATCATTCTGACTGCGAAGTCTGAGTCCTCGAACCCCCAGCCGACGAAATCTTCGTCAAATCCATTGACAGCGAAAATATCTTTTCTCCAGGCTGCGAAATTACAGCCCCTTAGCCTTTGCCATTTCCGTGGATAGAGTTTCCTCAAGAAATCAAGCTGAGGGAAATTTATACCCGATATAGCCTTATTTATTTCTTTATTCCTCTTAAGCCTAAATAGCGTTTCTAAAGAGGGAAAGGAAAAATCGTTGGCTGCCAGAATTTGCTTTGTAAAAGAAGGAGAGGCTAAAATTCGATTACCCGTAACAAAAAAACCAGGCTCTGCAAGTTTTCTATGGTTTGCAATAAATTCTGGGCTAGCTATACAGTCGCCATCTAAAAAAACAATATAGTCCCCGCCTGCTTGGCGAAGAGCATTGTTCCTTGATGCACTGAGTCTGAAACCCAAGTCTTCTTGCCATACATGTTTGAATCCAAATTTAAAAAAAGGTCCGTAAGACTCAAGTAGCTCTCGAGTCTCGGCCGTACTTCCATCGTCAGCAACTAATAATTCGAAATCCTCATCATTCTGTTTCATTAAGGATTGTAAGGACTTTTCCAAAGCATCTGGCCGGTTGTAAGTAGAAAGGATTAAACTTAACTTCATAGTAAGGAGAGCAACTCTGAGTAGAATAAATAAATGTACCAAAATTTTAGAGAGTAGGAATTTAAATTGACGACAGGAACAGACAAAAAGCTTCCAATTTCAGTGGTCATCCTGGCTAAAAATGAAGAAAAAAATATTGAAGATTGCTTAGAATCCTGCAAATTTGCCAATGAGATAATCCTCGTTGATGATGGTAGTTCAGATCGAACTGTAGAACTTGCCAAAAAGTTTAATGCAAAAATATTTGAACGTTCTCTGAGCGGGGATTGGGGAAGTCAACAAAGTTTTGGTATTAACCAGACCTCTCAGCCTTGGTTATTACTTCTCGACTGCGACGAACGTATAACGCCTAGTCTGTATCAGAGCATAAAAGACGTAATTGGTACAGGTGAAAAAAAGACTTATTTGATCCAAAGGGAAAATCACTTTAAACACTATCAAGCTCAACATGGTACCTTAAGGCCAGATTGGGTTCAGAGGTTCTTTCCAAATGAAGGAATCAGAGTTGAAGGATTTGTTCATCCTAAGATCATTTCGTCCTTTCCTGAGAAGAAACTTCAGGGGAGAATGATTCACTTTCCATACGACAACCCTGATCAGTACTATAGAAAATTGAATCAATATGCAAAGCTTAGTGCTGAAAAATATTTTAAAGAAGGAAGAAAGTTTTCTTTCTTTAGAGATATTGTGCTTAGGCCTGCATGGGCAGCATTTAAAGTTTATTTCATAAATTTAGGTTTTATGGATGGAAAGATTGGGTTTATTTTTGCAGCTAATCACTATTCATATACTCTTCAAAAATATATACGATACTATCTGCTTAAGAATTCGGGAGGGAAATTTTGATGCTATCCTCAGCTTTCCTTTCCAAACAACGAAGAAGTATATTCAAAAAATTTTTAAGACTTTTTGAAGTCCCGGATTTTTCTCAAATTTATCTTTTTTCTGATGGTCTATGGAAGAAAAGGAGTTTTTCATTTTCAAAAGATGGGGAGGAAATATTTGACGATGTTTATTCGATATATTTCAATCGTCGTTTCCTCCTTTTAACTTCTTCTTTTCAATCTCTTAGAAAAAACATGGAGAGCAGAAGTAAAAGAATTTTCATTATTGGAAGTGGTCCATCAATTGCTAAACAGAATCTTAATGTTTTGAAAAATGAAGACGTTATTCTTCTAAACGGAAGTTGTCTTCTAATCAAACAGCTCGCTTTAAAAGAAGCGACACTCGTTATCTCAGATGACTCGTTTATACAAAAAAGAAGTCGTTTGTTGAATGAAGTGCTGAAGTATGTTCAAGAGAGTGGGAGCAAGATTAGATTATGTTTTTCCTTTAGGGTTCTTCGGGCCTTTCTTAAAGAAAAAATTCTCCTTCCGGAGGAAGCGAAGATTTTTCTCTTCGAAGAATTACTTCCCGACGTGATCCTACAAAGTCAAGCATCTTTAAATATTTATGATTACAAGCAAAGGATTGTATGTAATGACATTACCATGAAGATATTCTCTTCCTTTGATAAGACAGGTGTCTTTCACTGCGGGTCGGTCATGACCGTCGGAATTCAAATTGCGGCTTTCCTAGGTTACGAGGAAGTATACCTATTAGGATTTGATATCGGAAATTCCAACAAGCCTCGATTCTATGAAAATGAAGGGGACAAAGTTAGGAGTGGGTTGCTAGCCGATTATGAAACCGGGATCCTTCCATTTATGCTATTAGCTTCGGCTTGGTTTATGAAGAACAATCGAAAAATTTTTAATTGTTCTCTCTCTACTTTACTTCCCTATGAGGTAGTTCCGTATCTTGATTTTGACCTTTTTTCGAATGAATAGAATTTATTATCTCTAAAACTTTAGAGACATGGTAATGGACGGAGAGATCATAGTTAAATTTAGTTTTATTATCTCTTCCTTTTGTTAGCGGGGAGCTATTTTTTATCGCAAGTTCTATTTGAGTTCTCAGACTTTCTATACTGCCAGCCTCAAAAACATATTTGAAATTGTTTTCGATTATTTCGTTGCTTCCAAGCTTATTGGATGCGACTATTGGTGTGCCAGAAGCGACACTTTCAACAGCAGCTAAACCAAAAGGCTCATAATTGGAAGCTAGGATTGAAAAGTCAACAGCTTGGTAAAGTTCTTCAATATTATTGGAGTATCCGAAATATTCAACATTTTTGATTGAGCGATCAACTTTTTTACCAACCACTAAAAGAGTTACAGGAAGATTGGTTTCTGAGAAATATTGAGCAAGGAGATCTAGTCCTTTTCTCTTATGGCTAGAAGAAACGAACAGAAAATATAATTTCTCAGAGGACAAACCCAATTTTTTTCTTAGCTTTTCTTTTTCATCTTTAGAAACAGGATGAAATTTTGCATAAGATACTGGTGGATAAAGTAGGCTTATTTTCCCGGAAGGTACTCCATAAAGTCGTATGAGTTCGTCTTTCATTAATTTTGAATGAGCAACGATAAATTTAGCTGAATTATTTTGAGATGTTTCTATTTTTTCAATAACTCTGTCATAAAGGGTTCTACGTCCTTTCGATAAAACAAATCCTTTATGAGTGCCTCCACACATAACGATATCTGAGGCCGAGCATCTGCAGCAACCAATTAAAATATCAATTCCTAACTGTTTCTTAAGTTTTTTAACTTTCCAGGAGAAGTAAAGATCTTTTAATATCCTCGGTAGCCAAGCGACATTTATCTTGATGGAACTTACATTATTAAGAAGCTTCTGTTCTGGATCAATTTTTTTCGTAAGAATGACAGGTTTGGATTCTAAATAAGGCAAAAGAGCTTCAACTAACTGTAATGTGTAGGTCTCCATTCCTCCATCATTCTTAAAACTATTACAGACTATTCCAATTTTCATTTTGATTTCTTAAATATAAAGATAAAGGGAAAAGTGCTCCTAACCATAACCAATAAAACTTCATTACAGCTGAATGCCCTAGGTTATATTCTGTTAATCCCTGAAGGAAAAGACAAAGAGTTGATGCAAAAATCACAACATATATGCCTTGTTTAAACTTAGTAAAATTTCTGAAGCTATTTAGAAGAAGGAAGCCAAATAAAAGCAGGTATCCAATAAGTCCGGACAAACCGCTTTCTCCTAAGAGTTGAAATATATTACTGTGAGCCCTAGTTAAATTTCTTTCTTTTGCGTTGTTATCTATATATTTATTTTTATATTGGTCGCCATACGCGCCTAGACCCACTCCAAAAAAAGGATGATCTTGAAACATTTTGTAGGAACTTTTCCACAAAAGTATTCGTTCTGATTTCAAATAAACTTCTGAAGAAGTTAGGGTTTTTATTCGGCTAGAAACTTCTTCTGAGGTGTATAAAGACCCGACCCCAATACTACTTGCAATACATAACACTATCAGTAGGCTCTTAAAAGAGAACTTAAAGAATAAAAGCATTACGATAAAGCTAGCTCCAACTGCAAGCCATGCTCCGCGAGTGCCATTCAAGACCAGCAAGACTAAAAACGCAAAACAAAAAGCAATACAAGCTACTTTCTTAAAAAGAATTTTTTCTTGCAATGCTTTGTAGAAGAAAAAGGGCAAAACAATGCATGCGAAGCCAGCATAGACCATAGGGTGACCAAAGAATCCAGTCACTCGGCCACCAAATTTAGGTAGAGGATCAATAAAAAGACAGGCGATCGAATCGACGCTAAAAGAGGCAACTAAAGAAAAAAATACAAGTAGGTAAGGCCTCCAGTTTTTAAAACTGAGCAAAAGAACTAAAAACAAAACCCCTCTCATTAGATAAGTTCTGGACCAAACTCCCAGGGCTAAGGCGATGTCAGGGCTAGTAAGAACTGGTAAAAACTCTAAAATAGCGTAAATTAAGTAAATCAAAAAAAAGATTTGAAATCTTTTGAATCTCGTCTTAATTTCCTGAGGATTTTTGATTAAGTAGAGAACAAAAAAAAGATAAACAAGGATCTGAAATAAGTTCGAAACCTTAACTTGGATGCATTGAAAAAATGCACAAAGACAAAAACTAAGGAGTAGAGCACTTTCCAAGAAATTTTGTCGTTTAAAAAAGTTTGAGAGGTTCATTTTGTTTCCAAAGATTATCTATCCAAATGTTGAGAACTAAGAATGTCCATAGTTGAGATCCTCTCGCTTTTCCCGTTGCATTACGCCGTTTTGACTCTCACAACACATAAACAAAAGTCTCTTTAACTATTTCTAAATACTCACCTAGTGAAATGATTTTTACTAGTCTTTTAGTTTTTCAAGGATTGCCGGAGCAATCAAAGTACTCCCATATGACGTTAAATGATTTTCATCTCTATAAACAGCTTTACCATTATTTACGAGAGAACAATATCCATTTTTACAAACAATGTTGGTAGGGTCTACGACCTCCACATTCGTAAATTTTGACGCGATCCCCTTGATGATTTCGTTTACCTTAGAAGTAGCAGCAGTTGCTTCTTTTTGGCTTACACCACATTTTTCTAAAGAGAAGATAGGTCGGTAACAAGAGTAGACGGTAAAGGGAAATTCTGGTGTATTCAAAATAATCATCACATTTTTTTTGTGAGTTTGCAGTTGCTTCAACCAATCGCTCATAAAAAGTTTAAGGGCCTCCTCACGTTTTTTATAATCTTTCGGGTCAACCCTATTGTCGTTGAGCCAGCTGTATAGGCCAGGTGAATTCAAAAAAAGATTCCATCTAGATGCCAGAATTACAGTTTTAATCTTCGGATCATTGAGTATCTTGTCGAAAGCTTTGTCGAGCATAGATTGTCCTTGTCCTTTTTTGATGTAGTTTGGCTCCGCTGTAACCTCAAATACATTTTTAATAGCGGGCGTTCCTTTCATGCCCAGAAATACAATGCCTTTCGAGGAGCCCTCGAAAAGGCCTCTTAAGAGGTGCCTGCCATGTGAGTCTCCTAAAATTGCAATCTCGGCGGTTTTACCTTTTTCTGCGTAGCAAAAAGAATAAGCATCAAGACTTCCTTTTCCATATTTCTCTAAACAATAGTCGGTGGTATGGGGGAAATTGTTATCAGCGCTCTCCAAGACTAATTGTCCTGCCTTATCCAGCCGTTGTGGAAGTCCTTTCATAAGGCGAATAGTCGTCCCAGAAGCAAATACAAAAAAAAGAATTACAGACAGAGAAATGGAAAGTCTCAAAGTCGCCTTCATTTTTCTTATTGGATTTTCAACAAAGAAATAACTAATAATTGCGATTAACAAACCAACAAAGATAAGGCCAATCCTTGTTCCAAACCCCGGAAGATCTCCCCCAAGAATGATTCTGGAGAAGGCTAAAGGTGGCCAGTGCCACAAATACCAGGTATAACTGATCAAGCCAACGAAAACTACTAATTGATGTGAAAGAATGGATTTATTAAAGATGGAGTTTTGGCCTATTAAGATCAAAAGAGTTCCAAGAACTGGAAAAAGAGTAATTATTCCAGGAAACTTGTCTTGTTCACTTGTTATTACTAATCCAATAGTGACTAACAAAATGCCTGAGAAGGATGACAAATTTTGCTTGGCTAAAGATAAAGTAGATAAAAAGTTATTTTTATTTATATAAAAAGCTAATAAACCACCACATGCGAGTTCCCAAAAACGCGTATGGAGAGAATAAAAGTTCAAAATAGTATTATCTTTAAAAAAATAAACGGAAAAAAATGAGAGAAGGGTTAGGATGAATAGGGCTGGTACAAGTTTTCTAATTTTGAAAAGAACAACGCATATTAAGGGATAAAAAATATAGAACTGTTCCTCAACGGCCAATGTCCATAGATGCATCAATGGCATCATTTCTGTGGTCTGATCCCAATATCCCCCTGTGCTTTTAATGAGGTAAATATTTTCTCCGAAAAATGCTCCCCAACAAATCTGACGGACCAATAAGCTTAATTCAGAAGGGGCCAAAAGTATGCATCCAGCAATTGTGACTCCAATTAATAGAAAAATTAATGCTGGAAAAATCCTTCGAATTCTTCGAAAGTAAAAATCGGCGAATGAAAAATTGTCTTTTTCTAATTTTTTAAAGATAATTCCAGAAATCAGAAAGCCTGAGATAACAAAAAAGATATCTACGCCAATAAATCCGCCCGGAAAAAGCTCGGGAAAAGTATGAAAAAATACTACGGCCAGAATAGCGATAGCTCTTAGACCGTCTATGTCCGGACGGTAATTATTTATTCTTGGAGGGGAATAAAACATGTCTCTCAGGCCATATTGTTTTTGGAAAATCTTCTTAGAATATTTAATGGAACAGTGAGTAAAAATAGTCCTGTTCTTCCTAAAAGTTTCGAAATTATAGTAAAGTGTCTCTACTGCATACCTATTCCTAAGAATGATATTTTTTCTCCCCCCAAAATTTTAATGATAATTTCTGGATAAAAATAAATAGAGCTTCTTAATAAGTTGATCGTTGGGAAACCAGAGTGAAATTGGAAATAAGCGTTAATGAGTTAGGACAATTTATTGCTTAACGCTTTAGATCTCATTCAGAAACTGGAGTTTTACTTAATGTTTAGAGTTCATTTCCTCTTCTTTATGTTTTAAGGCCTAAAAGACTAATTTTTACAATGAATTTTTACAATGATGGATGGAAAAAGGTTGAAAACCGTCAGATTGTTTCTATCCAAGGTCTGCAGATCCTGAACTTTAATGGGGTGCAATGCTAATTAACGGAAGAATTTGAGAAATGTCTCATATGCATATTGTGAATTTGAAATAAGATCTACCTATACAGAAAAGCAAGTTGATTAAATGTTGAAAATTACAGTGATTGGAGCCGGCAGCTGGGGCACAGCTTTGGCGGTCATTTTGTCTAAGGCCGGAAATCAAGTTAAAGTATTAAGTTTGACCAAAAGGAACTTAATCTCACTTCGTTCCGGATACCATCCAAATTTTGAAGGGCTCCTGCTTCCAAAGGAAGTTGAATTTACTCAAAATGTTGAGTATTCCCTTGCTGACAGGGATATTGTAATTTTTGCCGTTTCTTCAAAATATTTGCGCCCCTCTATTGAAGTAGTAAAACCTTTTATTAAAGAGAATCAGCTCCTAATATCGGTCATTAAAGGCTTAGAGCCACTTACGCTGCTCGTTCCTTCGCAAATTATTCAAGAGGCTTTCCCTCATAATTCTGTTGCTGTTCTGTCCGGACCAAGCCATGCTGAAGAGGTAATCAAAGGAGAGCCTTTCGGTATGCAATTGGCATCCGAAGATTTGAGAGCAGTTGAATTAATTCGAAAAGCCTTCAATAAAGCAAATGTCTATCTTCCGGCGACCGATGACTTGATAGGAACTCAGCTGGGAGGAGCTCTCAAGAACATTATTGCAATTGGCTATGGGATTGCACTTGAACAAGGTCTGGGAACTAACTTTTATTCCATGCTTGTTACAGCAGGTATGTCAGATTTAAGAAATTTGGCAGTGGCTGGCGGTGCGGCCCCCGAAACTCTAATGGGACTTGGTGGCCTGGGAGACCTCATTACAACTATCGGAAGTCCGTACAGTAGAAATAGGAAATTCGGTCAACTATTAGGCAGCGGTATTTCTGTTGAAAAAGCTCTCCAACAGGTTGGAATGGTTGTTGAGGGCGTAAATGCGATGGAAGGCGCATTAGAACTTGCTCAAGAAAAACAAGTCTCTATCCCGGTTATTAATTTCATTAACAACATCATCAAGAAGAGAATTTCGCCAACCAAGATGAAAGGACTCGTTCAGCTCCTTAAAGGCACTTATTAAGGAGCTGAAGAGGCAAGTTTAGTAGGCGCCGGAATCTTTGGATAGGAGCACTCGGACGGTTTTTACCAGCATGCTGATATCAAGCCAAAGATTCCAGTTTCTCACATACCAAGCGTCAAGCCGGACTCTTCTGTCATACGAAGTATCGGAGCGGCCGCTTGTTTGCCAAAGTCCGGTCATCCCCGGACGAACCATCTCGTAATCAGCGAAGTAGGTGCCGTATTTGCAGACTTCAGAGCGCGTTATAGGCCGGGGACCGACAAGGCTCATATCTCCGATAATGACATTAAATAACTGCGGTAATTCATCTAAAGAGGTTTTTCTCAAGAATTTACCGACCTTAGTCACTCTCGGATCATTTTTGAGTTTTTGTTCTCTTTCCCATTCAGCTTTCGCTGCCGGATTTGAAGCTAGGTAGGCAGCAAGCTTCTTATCAGCATCTTTTACCATGGAACGGAACTTGTAGCAGGGGAACATCTTTCCGTGTCTTCCTAAACGCATATGCGCGTAGATTGCTGGACCTGGACTAGTCGCTTTAATAAGAATAGCAATTACCAGAAGGAAAGGAGAGATGAGAAGGGTTCCGAGGACGGAAACGACCAAGTCAAATACTCTTTTAACAAATTGGTTGTACCAACGAGAAAGATTATTCTTGACGGATAAAACAATTAAGTTTTCTGAATAAAGGCGATGCAGTTCCATATTGGATACCGGCATCTCTTCTGTATCCGGCACGAATGAAACATTCTTCACCAAAGGAAAGAGCTCGTCCACTAAAAGATTAAGTTTCTTAGGATCCATCTTCGGAGCAAGAATCAAAACATTCTGCACTCCGCTTTCTTTGATAATTTCAGTGGCTTTAGACGTCGGACCAAGAATCGGAAACTTTCCGCTGAGAGCTTTGCCCTTTGGATTATCATCGATTAGGCCAACGACTCTAATGCCGAAAAATACATTAGACGTTGTGTAATTTAAAAACTTCTTAGCTGTCTCATCTGAACCAATCATAATTGTTGTTTCTAAAAACAACGAGTACCTGTTTAGAAGGTGCCTCATTATCAAGCGGCCGACACAAACAAAACAAAATACGAAGGCGCCTAATAAAGTGACAAAAAGTCTGGAGACAACAGGAGCCTTTCCTGCTAAAAATAAAATTACGATGTAAACAACAACGGAATAAAGAACTGACCAGAAAGTTCTTCTAATCATCTCTCCGATGGAAAGAAGACGAATATAAGTTCGGCCCCAGTGGAGGAAAACAATAAAAATTAAAGGGACAAACAGGAAGAAATAGAAACTGTCTAGGTCGAATTTGTCGTGCGTATGCCCTAAAGTTTGTAGGAGAAATTCTCTGAATTCTATTGCTACGCACTCCGCAAGAAGGATAGAGCAATAATCAACCGCCAGCATAATTACTGGCTGAATGAAAGTACTCCATCTCTCCGAGTCTTTTATTTTGGGTATAGGCATTTAATAAGGATCGGTTGTCGCTAAGTGAGATTCTACCTTAGTGTCGGTGTTTTCTATGATTTAATCGGTTCTCTTATAAGTTTTGAGTATCAGAAATGTCTCCTTTTCAGTTCTCCAGAAAGAAAATACAATTAACCGGCACAAAAATAAGAGATCGAATATGGCAGCAAAATCAAAAAATAAAACTTACTGGGTTTGTTCTGAGTGCGGTTATGACACCGTGAAATGGTTCGGACAGTGTCCGTCTTGCAAAGCCTACAACACGATGAAGGAGTTCAAGGTGGCCGAGCCCTCTCAGAATCGCTACGCGAGAGCAGAAGAAGATTCTCAGCCGGCTCATTTAGCCCTTGCAGGCACAAGCGGCATTTTGGACCTTTCGGATGTAAAAGCGGAAGAGGTTGCCCGTATTCACATTGGATTTAGCGAATTAGAAAGGGCGCTTGGGGGCGGATTCGTTCCCGGTTCAGTAGTTCTCATAGGCGGAGATCCGGGAATCGGCAAATCCACCTTATTGCTTCAGTCAATGTGCAAAATGGTTGGCCTCGGTCAAGTTTGCTTGTATGCGAGCGGTGAAGAGAGTCCGACGCAAGTTGCTTTACGTGCAAAACGGCTGGAAGTCGATACCAAGGGGTTGAAGTTCGTAAGCGAAATTCAGCTGGAAAAGATCGAGAGCATTATCGAAAGCCAACAGCCTCAATGGGTTGTTATCGACTCCATTCAAACCATGTTCTCCGATGCTTTGTCTGCCGCCCCGGGCTCCGTTTCACAAGTGAAAGAGTGCGCAGCCCGATTAACTCGACTTGCAAAACGAAAAGGGATAGGCGTGATCTTTGTCGGTCACGTTACTAAAGAAGGAGCAATGGCAGGTCCTCGTGTTTTAGAACATATGGTCGATACTGTGCTTTATTTCGAGGGAGACACGGAATCAAACTATCGCATCCTCAGAGCCTGCAAGAACAGATTTGGCTCGGTCAACGAAATCGGTGTATTCGGAATGACAGATAAAGGGCTCAGAGGTGTTAGAAATCCTTCTGCTTTATTCCTTGCCGAAAGAAGGGAGGGCGTATCCGGAAGCGTGACTTTTATCAATTTGGAAGGAACGAGACCGATTCTTATCGAAATCCAAGCACTTGTTGATAAATCAATGCTCCCAAATCCAAAACGTTTGACGGTAGGTACTGACAGCCAAAGGCTGACCATGCTTCTGGCGATTCTTCACAGACACGTATCATTGGCTACGTATGACCAGGATGTCTTTTTAAATGCTGTCGGAGGTATAAAGATTACCGAAACAGCAAGTGATTTACCGGTTTTGATTTCTATTGTTTCTTCTATGACTAATCATGCCGTATCTAACAAAACAGCCATGTTCGGCGAAGTAGGTTTGGGCGGGGAAATTCGTCCTGTTTCCAGAGGCCAGGAAAGAATTAAAGAGGCGGCAAAACTTGGATTTACGAGAATTATTGTTCCGAAGAAGAACAAAGTTGCTGACTTGCCGGGAGTTGAAATCGTACCGGTAGAAAATTTAAGAGAGGCTGTGAAAGCCGTATTCGGCTCTCAAGCCTCTCAAGCAGAATCATTCGATTCTTAATTTAGCTTGATTATTTCTTTCCGGAAAGGCGTTTTAGATAATCTACCATGCTGGATTCCTCAGCTCCCATCGGACGGTGAGTTGAGGATTTGCTGGCAGGCTGTGCCGGAGTTTGTACTTTTCCTTGATCAATGCCGGCCTGAACGTCTGCATTTTTTTCATTGCTCTTCATCATTTCGTCCATAACGCTTCCTTCTCCTACGTTTTGATAATTGTTGGTCTGAACCGGAGCAGGCTGGCGATAGCTTTGCTCAGGCTGTCTTTGATAGATATTACTATTGTTGTAAGGCTGTTGTGAAGGATCCTCTGCTTGGAAATAACCATAAGGGCTCATATAGCCTTCGGGCACAACATCCGAGGGGCTGGTTGGAGCCCGTAAACCATATTGATTAGGGCCACGCTGAGAACCTAACAAGAGGAAAATCAAAAGGACAACATTCAAGATAGGAATGGGTTGGGCCCAAATCCACCATCCTGTGTGATCTCGGTCGTGAAGGCGGCGAATTGTCACCGAAATAACCGGACAAATAACAAGTAGGCTATACGCTGCATTGATGATAGAGATAGTGGAAACCAATTCAGGCTGGCCTGCTAGGGGATTGACAAGAGTTTTAATGGAATCGCCGGAGGTAAGTACGGCATCTATGTCCCCGCCAAAAAGAGCCAAACAAAACAGAATGACGATATTGATTAAAGTAAATGACCAATACTCAGCTCTGGATGCTCTTCCTTTAAAAGTTAAATATTTAGAGAAACAATAAAAATACCAACGAAACATAGCATCTTCTCCTTATAAGTATTGATATCTTAGAGGACCAGCAAAAGGGAGAGCGAGATTATCACCCAAAAAAGTAAAGGACAAGAAAAACCAAACTTTGTTTCTGTTTGACGATATTGCAAAACACAACAAGTTGTTTTTCTTAAAATTTTTTCATTCAGAATCTGGGATCTGCAAAGATGGCACTATAAAAACGCCCTTTGAAGGTAATGTCCTTAAAGTTCTGATTATGAATAATCCAGAACAACTTACTTGTTCTAGTTTCTTCCCAACACTTCAACCAGAGTTACTAAGGCTTCTCTATCAAGTTCGTCTTGAGAGAGTGGCGGTTTTCTGGCCCCTAATTCCTCAAGTCTTCTCATTATCTCATCCCACTTATCTTGTCTAAATTGGGACCAGAAATCTTGATCGCTTGTGTCTTTTCCCAATGCCTCATCTATTATTTTTTGAACTTCTCTAGCGAGTTCTTTCTTTGATGGTGCAGGTGAGCGTTTGTTAAGAGCTTCGAGCTTTCTTCCTATTTCATCTCCTTTTTCTTCTACTATTCGACGTGCTGAAAAAGTTTCAGAGGGAAGGCCATTGGTTCTCCAGTTTTCTCCCAATACTTCATTTAAGATTTTTTCTGATTCTCTATTCAATTCTTCTTGCGAGAGTGGAGGCTTGCGCTCTGCAAGAGCATCTAACCGTCTTGCTATTTCTGTTGCCTTTTCTTCTCTACGATGCTCAGCGAAAGATGTCCCGGAAAGAAACTCATCCGGATGATCCTTATCTCTTCCCATGGCTATGTCTAGCCTTCTTTCCACCTCTCTTTCAAACTCCTCTACACTGTCTGGAAAATCTTCCGACAGCAATTCATCGACGATTCTATCCATTTCTTTTTTCTCATCCTTCAAAGCCTTAGAGGTTGAAGATCCAAGAGAATGCTTACTGCCTAGACTTTGATGTTGAGAGAGAAAACTATAGGTGCTCTTGCGATTTGGTCGTAAATATCGAGAGAAAAAACTATCCGATGTCTTATTTTCAGAATGGACGATATCTTCTGGGCTTACTGGAGCGCGTGCACCGTATTTGTTCTGAGCTTTTTGTGAATCAAGCAGTAAAAAAATTAGAACAAGAAAGTTCAAGAAAGGAATGAACTGTCCGGCCGCCCACCAGCCGGAATGGTTTCCATCATGGAGTCTTCTAACGGTAACAGCCAGAGCCGGACAAAAAATAAATACGCCGAATACAACCTCCAAACTAGTGAGGACAGAAACTAAGGTAGGATAGTTACTCAGCGCAGCCAGCATTACTCTGTATTTTTCTCCGGATGCGGTTTCTCCGTGAATAGTTCCGGTAAGAAGAGAAAAGCTGAAAAGAACAAAAATGTTAATTAACGCGAATGACCAAAATTCAGCTCTGGAAGCTCTTCCTTCGAAATCAAAGTATTTCTTTAAGCAATAGCGGTACCAACTAAACATATCGCTTTCTCCTTTCTTAGATGATAACTGATGAGAAACTCAGAAAAAATAGGTTTTGTTTCTTAGAAGCGGTGCTGAAAGGAAGAGACCACACCATGAATCATTTGTAAAAATTACTGCTTCCATTTAAGTTAACAGAAGGAAAATCAGTCGAAGTCAAAAGTTTGAGGTAAGAGGTGCGATACAATCCTCAAAAACTCTGAATAGGTAAATTCCTCTCATGAAGAAGACACTTCTCTCTATTTCTTTAGCAGTCTCTGCCGCTCTTTTGTTAACTGCGTGTAAAACAACCGAGCCTTATTACAGCTATTCATTCGAGCCTAACGCACAAATTCAGCGTGCATGGCATCGCATCGACGCAAAAGACATTGGGGTAGAACAAGTAAGGGTAGTCAAGATAATAGACTTGGATTGTGCGGGCGACAGAATTGCTATTCCGGGAGAAGGAGAGTTTTCAGATCTGAGGGACGCTTTCGCTCATTATTGGAAGAATGCTTTCATCACCGATCTTTCCAGTGTTGGAATGCTCAATCAAGAAAAGCCAAAGGTAAAGCTCTATAACCTCATCGATTCTGTCAAAATTATTGCCGAGCCGACTCAGCTTCAATGGCGGATCAAAATGGAAATCTTTTCTTCCAATGGCGGTATGCTCAAACAAGAAATTACCTATAACGCTCCGACTGACGGCTTAAAGAACATGAGAGAGGGCTGCTCACGATTAGCCGCTGGACTAGATAAGGCTGTTGCCTGGTCAATTCTTAAAACAATTAGTGATCCAAGATTCCAAGAAATGGTTCAGCCTGGTCTCGGGTATGTTCCATCAATGAAAGCTGTGAGCATCACATCAGTATTCCAACCGGATACGGAAGAAGATTATTGGAAGTCGAAACCGACCCGATAAATCTCAATCCCCTTTAAGTTTACGGTTTAAAGCTGCTTTCTTAAAGGGGCATTTTTTCTTTTAAAGCCCTAAATCCAAAGTAATTGCAAGAAGACTCTCCGTTAAAGACTTATGTTGGCTATCTGTAAGCGGTGAGTTTTCATTTTTTTTGTCTTTTAACAAAAACTCTTTGTCTCTTAAGAAAATGTTGCCTTTGGTAGACTGATTTCAATTAAAAGCTGATGGGGCCAGGAGTTATGAGCTAATTCTTCCCTTCGGCAAGCATTATCTGCTTAGGTTGATTAGGTGATTTTTATAACCAATACAACCATTAGTTTTTACCGAGGAAAAAATGTTTGACTTTGAGACATGGGTTGATAGGTGCGGACACGATTCGATGTCGGCGGATCGATTAAAAAATGATTTATGGCAATTGCCGGTTGGAAATCCAAAACCGGGATTTGACCCAATTCCGTTATGGCTGGCAGACATGAACTTTGCGACAGCCCCATGCGTAATTGAAGCAATCAAAAAACGTTTGGATCATCCAATCTTTGGCTATTTTGCTCCCTCTGGAGAATATTACGAAGCAATCAAGAAATGGCAAAAAGACAGCTTCGGGGTAACAGATTTGTCAGAGCAAAACATTGGGTATCAAAACGGCGTCTTAGGAGGTGTCACAAGCGCCTTAACCGTCCTCACGGATTGGGGAGGAGCAGTCCTTGTTCACTCACCCATTTATTCTGGTTTTTTAACTCAGTTAAAGCGAAATGGTTATGAGATTGTTTTGAGTGATTTGGTAGTAGATGAAGCTGGAGTTTGGAGAATGGATTTTGCTGATATGGAGAGAAAAATCCAACAACACAAAATCCATACTCTCCTTTTTTGTTCCCCTCATAACCCGACTGGCCGGGTATGGAACCGAGAGGAGCTGGAACGGTTATCAGATCTCTGCGAAAAATATGATATTTACGTGATCTGTGATGAGATCTGGGCTGATTTCACATTATTCGGAAATCGCCACATCCCGCTTCAAACTGTGTCTCCGGCACTAAGAGAAAGGACAATGGCCTTTTATTCTCCGTCAAAGACCTTCAATTTAGCCGGGATTGTTGGTGCATATCATATTGTTTATAACCAGAGACTGCTGGATCGACTTTCTTGGCAGAGCTGCACATCTCACTACAACGATATGAACGTTCTGACAATGCATGCACTAATAGGAGCTTACTCGGAGCAGGGAAGAATCTGGCTAGATGAACTTAAGCAAGTTCTTGAGGAGAACGTTACTTATGCCACTTCTTTTATTCATCAAAATTTTGAGGGCGTTCGACTGGTTAAGCCTCAAGGCACATTCGTGATGTTGCTTGAATGTTCTCAATGGTGTCAAAAACATGGGGTAGCCATAGAAGAAGTTTTATTAAGAGGGGTTGAAGCCGGTGTTATTTGGAGAGACGGGAAGGCTTTTAATGTTCCCTGCGGAATAAGAATGAACGTTGGGATTCCGTTTGCAAAGATGAAGGAAGTGTGCGACCGACTTCTCAAGTACGTTTTTATTTAATCCGGGAGATTGAAGACTAGTTGTCGGATTTGAGAAAATGGCTTGGACAAGCTCCGTAAAGATTCTTGAACTGAATGGAAAATGCCGATGCGTCGCTATAGCCGGCCAAAATTGCAGCTGATTTCACAGGAAACCCGTTCGCAATTTTTTCAAGAGCAAATATAAGACGCATCCGGTGTTTCCAATCGCGGAAGCTCATCCCGGTAGCTCGAATAAAGTGACGGGTGAAGGTTCGTGGGGTCACATTTAATTTATTGGCTAGCTCTTGTGCACTGGTTGACCAGGCACGATGATGAAGTAAATCGTTGAGCGCTGAACGTAACGGCTCTTCTTCCGGCATTAAGACGTCTGCGTTAAAAGCTTTTGTCTCTTGGACTAAAAGCAGAAGAAGGCGTCTCATTTCTTGCTTTGCCCCGGGGAATTGGTGCTGAAAAAGAGTAGCGATAAGTTCTCGAATTAGAGCAGTTGCAGCAAAGACCTTAATGCTTTTTGATTCAAAGATATCTTTGTATTCGCTCTTATCAAAATACAAAGAACGCATTTTAGTTGCCGATAGAAATGTAATTGAATGCTCTATGCCGGCCGGAATCCAGAGAGCCTGATAAGGGGCAATTATCCTTCTTCCCTGGCGAGTGGCGGCAAGCATTACGCCTTCGCAAGCATAGAGAAGTTGGGCTCGGGAATGTTTATGAGAGGGCCGCATTTCTCCGGCGATATAGTCTTTAGAGATGGATTGCCACTTGTCAGAGGTTTCGTTTTGCATTTTTGATTGTTCAGGTCAAGAACTAGGTTTGTTTTGTTATTTGGGTTTATCCAAGAGGTTGAAAGAGCACCTCTCTAAAAGTTCAAGTCAACTCATCATTATATTTTTACAAGGAGTCGAAATGTTAAAAAGTACCGATCACAACGATGCGATTATCCACCAAGAGTGGTTTTCACCTTGCGGCTGGCTGGATTTAGCATCTATCGGGAACAGCCTTGTCATGAGCGATTGGGTGGAAGGTTGGCATCGTTTACCGACGTTAAGTCGTTTTCGTCGTTTGACAAAGAAGGAGTTTGAAGCCGGAACTTCTCCAGTTATTGAAAAAGCTAAGGCGCAGCTGATCGAATATTTTCAAGGTAAAAGGGAGGATTTTGATCTTCCGCTGGAATTTATAGGGACAGATTTCCAGAAACGAGTTTGGACTGCTCTTCTGCACATTCCCTTTGGTGAAACAAAGAGCTATGGTGAGATAGCTGCAACTGTGGGTTGCCAAGCTTACCAGGCTGTGGGAGGGGCCGTCGGAGCTAATCCTCTCTCTATTATTGTTCCTTGTCACAGAGTTATTGGAGCGAACGGCAAGCTCACCGGCTATGGTGGGGGCTTTGAGGCTAAAACCTGGCTGTTATCACATGAACGTGCAAAGTTCTATCTTTCTTGAGCTCAAGGACTTAGGAGAGACAACTGCGAATCCAAGGAAGTTTCAATGAGAACGGGTGGAAGTGGCACAGTAAATGAAGATATCTGACTTTCTCTTTGTAATAGCAGGATCAAATAAAAATGAACAAAATAAATCGAAATGTGATTGTAATGTTTGAGGTAAAGCTATTGCCTGACAAAACAGATCACTATCTCAAGGTAGCAGAAGAACTTAAACATCTTCTCGATGGGGAAGAAGGACTAGTACGTACAGAAAGATTCGTCAGCTTGAAGGAAGAAAACAAGCTTTTGTCTTTGAATGTCTGGAAAAGTGAAAAAGATGTTGACAGATGGAGAAACACAATTGCACATCGGGTATCTCAGAAAAAAGGACGGTCTGAATTCTTCGAAAGTTACAGAATAACTGTTGCTCATGCGGTGAGGAGCTACGGTGATAAGGAACGGGAAGAAGCTCCGGAAGATTCAAATAAATACTTTCTGGAAGAAAACGATGAAGGATGAGGCTTTCTTCGTTTATGGCGATAAGGAAATCAGTTTCCTTAAAGCCAGAGACAAGCGGTTAGGAGAGGTCATCGATAAAGTCGGCCACATTGAAAGAGAGATTATTCCGGATTTATTTTCCGCGCTGGTCCACTCAATTGTCGGTCAGCAGATTTCTACTAAGGCTCACTCCACAATTTGGCAGAGGATGACGAATGAACTTGGATATCCGCTGATTTCTACACATATTGCAGGTTTGGATAAAGAAACTTTACAAACCTTTGGCATTACCTTTAAGAAAGCGGAATATATCAAGGCAGCAGCTAAGAAAGTTGTGGACGGAGATTTAGACATAGAGGGGCTGAGGTTCCTGTCTGACAACGAAGTCTGCAAAGAATTGATCAAACTCGATGGAATAGGAGTTTGGACAGCAGAAATGCTTTTAATTTTTTCAATGCAGCGTCCAAATATATTGAGCTTCGGTGACTTAGCCATCTTGAGAGGAATGCGGATGGTTTACCATCATCGACAAATCTCTAAAAAGCTTTTTGAAAAATATAAAAAGCGTTTGTCTCCTTACGCATCTGTGGCAGGTCTTTACTTTTGGGCGGTTGCCGGCGGAGCTGTCCCGGAAATGAAGGACTATGCACCTAAAAACCGCTCGCTGAAAACAAAGATAAATTTTGAAGTTTTGAGAGAATAAAGCTCCGCAATGTTGTCCGGTGAAAGTCAGGTTAGTTTGTAAAGAAGAAATAGAGTTTTTCAGCAAAGCTCATGACTGCACCTGCAATTTTCGGGAAGAAAGGTGCAGCCTTATTCATACTCAACTGACTTTTTGAAGTCCTGAAAAATTAAAAATATTATTGCTGTCCTGCCAGAGATCAAAAAATCTGGTTCTAGATTGAGAATACCAAGCCGGATGCTTTAAGTACCACCTAACCGTATCATTCAGAGCGGCTTTTATTTCTTTCGGATTTTCAATCTGCAAAGGAATGAGTTCATTCTCCCAGCTATTAGAAATTCCATTTTGAATCGCCGGGGCATCCAGTTCATCAATCAAAGCTTGATACTTCCCCATTGGAGGAGGAACTTCCGCATTGAGAACATCACAGATGGTGTTAGCAATCTCAAGCTGAGAAAGTTGGGAGCCGGGGGGAAGAAGACGGTAATGCTTTCCAAGCTCCCCGTTCTGTTCTATGTAAAGAAGGGCCGATACAACATCGTCCACGGAGACGAGAGGATCGTCAATAAGTGCTTCCGGAACGACCGGAATGCTTTCTCCTTCGATCGCACGGTAAATCATGAAAGGAGTGGGGCTGTCTGGTTGTTGGAATGGACCGAAAACCGAAGGAACGGATAAAGTTATTATAGGCAGCCCCTGTGAGGCGTAACCGTCAATCATCTGTACAGCTTTTTCTGAAAAACCATTTTTGCAGGTTCTGGTTGTCAGAAAAATAATCTTTTGCGCATTCTCAGGGTTCCGAACAAACCTGTTTCTCCAAAGAGTTAAGGAATCTAAGAAAGTCTTTAATCCCTCTAGAGCATCCTCCACAGACTTATTCCTGGGAGCTATCGTGACAAAGATTGTATCTACTGCAGCTGTAAGAAGCGCTTGACGGACTTCATCAGCATGGGAAACGTCGCAGCGGGCAAAAATATGGTGTGGCTTCTGCATCAAATCAGCGATATTGAGCAGATTCCCCGAACCCGAAAGGTTATCAAAATTATAAACCTGCCGATTTTCTTCAATAAGACGATAGGCGAGGTTGGTGCCAATGAAGCCGGCACCACCAAAAACTGCAACACGTTTCAAACTTGCACCTCATATTATTGGTTTCATTTTATTTAACCGTTGTCCAAATTAAAATTGGGATTTGTTATAGAGTAAAAATACTTAGTACTTACCGCCTATATCTTAATTTGTCAGTTTTAGGGGTTAAATGGAATTAAAACCTTTGACATTTGTCATTTATTTCATAATGTAAGAGCATAATTTCGCTATATTACAAATTTATTTAATATGACTAAATAAACTACCTATCCATGGAAATTACTAAGGATTGTGAGGTGGATAAATCACAGACTTATTTAGATTTTTCTTCACCCCTGCAAACAACACGGACAATACTACCAATAATTTTCAAGTTTTCATTTAACCAAATTAAGAATTGGTATACAAAATAACAAGGATTTACAGAATTGGTGCCATTTTTTAATTTGGGCCACGTTTTTCCTCAGACAAGAACATTTCGGTGCTATTTGTATATCATTGAAGCCTACTCAAACAAAGGAAAAAAATGATTAGATATTTAACAGCTATTACTGCCGCAGTTATTCTTTCTACAGGAGCTGCGGCTCAAAGTATCCAACTAAAGTCATTGCCGGCTGGTTCAAATCTTACATTTGTTGCACAAGCAAGTTCGGAAATTCCGAATGATCTGGCAGTGATGGTTTTCTCGGCTGTTTCTGAGAGTAAGGATCTTCCTTCTGCTCAGTCAAATCTAAATGGGATCATGGCCGAGGCACAAAAGACCATTTCTGATTTTTCCTCTTTAGCAAAAATTCAAAATTACGGTTACTCCGCTTTTCCTGTCTATTCCAAGCCAAAAGCAGGGCAGGCCCCTGAAATTGTTGGTTGGAAAGCCGTTCAGCGTATCCAGGTTCAGACAGAAGATATTGAAGGAGTTCCTGCTCTAGTTCAAACTGCACAAAATGCCAAATTGGCTTTAGACAATATTAACTACGGCCTGACAAAGGCTACCAAAGAACTTACTCAGGAAAAATTAATTGGCATGGTTGTTGAAAACGTCAACAAAAAGGCAGCTAATGTTGCATTGGCCATGAAACTTCCGGTTGAAACTTTTTATATAGAAAAGCTTGAGTTTAACCAAGGTTTTGATTCTGCTCCAAGAAACTTCGCTGTGCGCTCCATGATGGCTGCGGATTCTTCTGCAGGGGTGACGATGCCGTCTTTCGAAGCGGGTACTTCAAATGTAGAGCTATCTGCACGGGCAAGTCTGAAAATTCTACCCGACAACCCACAGTAACCCGACTGCAAACCCGAATGATTAGTTGAAAATCGGTTAATTTTGCGTTTTTGTTTGCTCTTTGGTGCTCATGCACTAGGGTTTTTGACTAAAATAATCAAAATATGCACAAACAGTCGCAGAAGTTGATTGAATCTGCGGAAACTAATAAGGAGATTTATTCGTGAGACCAAATTCATCCCACCCCATTCTTGCTAAAGAAGGTTGGGGCATCATAGGCGCTTCAATTTTTGTGGCCCTTCTTGTTTGGCTCCTTTTTGGAGGATTTATATCCTTCCTTTGCTTTGTCCTGTTGGCCTTCGTTATTCAGTTCTTCAGAGATCCGCCCAGGGCAGTCAGCCAGACACCTCATGCTGTATTAGCCGGTGCTGACGGCAGAATCTGCAAGATTCAAAAATGTATTAACCCGTATACAGGCAAGGAAGAGATGCTCATCTCTACCTTCATGAATGTTTTCAATGTTCACTCAAACTACTGCCCCGTTGGCGGTAAAGTTGAAGCTATCGAATATATCCCCGGTTCTTTCGTTAACGCCGACCTGGACAAGGCCAGCGAACAAAATGAAAGAAACGCTGTTGTCGTCAAGTCCGATGAAGGTCCTGTTATCACTTTCGTGCAGATTGCCGGCTTGGTTGCACGCCGCATCATTTGCCATCTGCATGTTGGTGAAGAAGTTGAAAGAGGACAGAGATATGGGTTCATCCGTTTCGGATCCAGAGTTGACATCTATGTTCCTTTGAATTCAGAAGTTTTAGTTTTCGTAGGACAGAAGGTCAGAGCCACTGATACAGTGATTGCCCTTTTGAATCCGGAAAAATTAGAAGAACCGGTCCAAGGTCAGCCTGTCCCTGAATTAGAAGCTTCTGAAAAAGTTGAAATCCCGGTTGCTCAGCCGGCTCAAACAGCTGAAAAACAGGAGGCATAAATGCCCACACCAAGCGATAAGATGAAAGCCGCTCGCTCGAGAAGACGTTTAAATCTAGCTCCTAGACCCCGTATCACTCCTCAGGCTATTGTCAAGGAAAGAATTGACACGGTAAAGAAGAAGGGGATCTATCTTCTTCCGAACTTATTTACTCTTTCCAGCCTTTTTTCGGGCTTTTTCGCAGTAGTCGTAGCAATCCAAGGAGATTTCGAGAAAGCTGCTATTGCCATTTTCGTCTCCATGGTGTTGGACGGATGCGACGGACGCGTAGCGCGTTTGACTCATACTTCCAGCCAATTTGGTGTTGAATTCGACTCCTTAGCAGATATGTGTGCATTCGGCATGGCACCGGCTTTAGTTATGTATCAGTGGTGTTTGCATGATCTCGGACGTCTGGGTTGGGCGGCTGCCTTTGTTTACTGTGCAGGTGCGGCTCTGAGACTGGCACGCTTCAACACTAATGTCGGTGTGGTCGATAAGAGTTTCTTCCAAGGTCTTCCTTCCCCGGCAGCGGCTGCTCTTGTAGCTGGCTTCGTTTGGCTTGCTGCTGATCAAAGAATTCCGGTTAATGCTGCATGGCTGCCTTGGCTCGCCTTGGTTATCACCGTTTATGCCGGCTTAACCATGGTCTGCAACGCTCCTTTCTATTCCGGAAAGAGCTTCCATTCCGGTAAGAGTGTTCCTTTCTGGGTTCTGATTGCTGCCGTGGTTGTTTTGTTTGTTGTAGCAAATGATCCGGCTTTGGTGGTATTTGTCCTCTTCTGCTGCTACGCACTCAGCGGATTTATTTACCAGTTCTATCTTTGGTACACAGGGCAAGATAATCCGGTCAGACCTAAAGAAGATGAGATCGAATTAGACGAGCCGGAAGAACCTGTTGAGGCTCAAGATCGGCAATAAATAATTTGATCAAAGTTTGGCGCCCGAGTGGCGCCTTTTTATTTGTCAAAAACTACGATTTCTTTTCACACCTCAATATAATAGATAAGATTAGATATAACTCTAAGCCTATAAACCTTAAACTCAGAAGACCTATGAATACACCGGAAAAATTAATCATTTTTGATACCACTCTTCGAGACGGTGAGCAAAGCCCGGGCGCCACGATGGGGCAGGCAGACAAATTAAGAATCGCTAAACAATTAGAAAGAATGGGAGTAGACGTTATCGAAGCTGGTTTTGCAGCGAGTTCTCCCGGTGATTTCGCAGCTATTCAAGCTATTGCTCAGGTCGTTAAAAACTCAACAGTCTGTTCTTTGGCAAGAGCAAACCTTAGAGATATCGAAAAGGCCGGCTTGGCTATTCAAGCCGCTCCCAGAAAGAGAATTCATACCTTTATTGCTACTTCTCCCCTGCATATGGAGAAAAAGCTCAATTTGCAGCCGGGCCAAGTAATTGAAGCTGCGGTTTCTGCGATCCGTGAGGCTAAAAAATACACGGACGATATCGAATTCTCTTGTGAAGATGCCTCCAGATCTGAGCCTGAATTTTTATATCGAATCATTGAGGCAGCTATCAGAGAGGGAGCAAACACGATTAACATTCCGGATACCGTCGGATATGCCGTTCCATCCGTTTTCGGAGAATTTATCAAGAATCTAAGAGAGCATGTGTACAACTCTGATCAAGCTATTTGGTCTGTTCACTGTCATAATGATCTCGGTTTAGCTGTGGCTAATTCTCTTTCCGGAGTCCACTTCGGAGGCGCGCGCCAAATTGAATGTTCTATTAACGGTCTGGGCGAAAGAGCAGGCAATTGCGCTTTGGAAGAAGTTGTAATGGCCGTTAAGACCAGAAAAGATTTCTTTAACCTCGGCTGCTATATCGATACAAGACAACTGGTTCCAGCTTCTAAGTTGGTTTCTTCTATCACAGGATTCCCGATTCAGCCGAACAAGGCCATCGTTGGTGCCAATGCGTTCTCTCATGCTTCGGGCATTCACCAAGACGGTGTTTTAAAAGCTAGAGACACTTACGAAATCATGACGGCTGAGGAAGTGGGCTGGAATACCAACAAGCTTGTTCTCGGCAAATTGTCCGGTAGATCTGCCTTCCGTCAGCGCGTAAGAGAACTCGGTATTCCTACAAAGAGTGAAGAAGAAATTAATGAAGCTTTTGCTCGTTTTAAAGAGCTCGCAGATAAAAAGACGGATATTTTTGATGAAGATATTCAATCGTTATTTGATGAGCAATACACAGAGCAGCAAAACATCAAATTTGTTTCTTTGAAGCAGGCTAGTGAAACTGGTAAGCGTCCGTATGCAGAAATTGTTTATCTGGAAAACGGTGTAGAGCGTCACGGTCAAGCCGAAGGAAACGGCCCTGTCGACGCAACTTTCAATGCGATTGAAAGCTGTGCGAAGAGCGGGGCAGAACTTCTTCTTTACTCCGTTAATGCTTTGACTCTTGGAACCCAAGCCCAAGGCGAAGTTACAGTCAGGTTGTCATTTGGCGGCAGAATGGTCAACGGCAATGGAGCTGACCCGGATATTTTAGCAGCTTCGGCTAAAGCCTATCTGGATGCATTGAATAAACTCAATGTTGTAAGAGAGAAGAAGAATCCGCAATTCGGAAACGATGCGGCAGCGGTCTAATTTCTTGTGATTTCAATTCAACACGGCACATGAAAGTTCGAACTTTTATGTGCCGCTTCCTTTACAGCGGAGCTGAAGACGCGCTGTTGATTTTCTAAATGCCTTTCCCAAGATTCTTTTATCAATAAAGAATTTTTTATCAGAAAGGCCCGTAAAAGGGGCTGTTGCAAAATTCATTATGCAAAGAAGAATTTTTCAGCCCCTTCTTAATTATTTAGAAGTAATAAATATAAGAATTAATTCTTTGATCTAAAAGCAAATTGAGGGTGCCGACCCTTCTGTTGCTTTGGCAAGAGCAACAATGAAATTACTCGCCATATATATCAATTTGACGTTTTAGAGGACCTCTTTCTTTTCTGTTGTCCTCACTGTCCAAAAATGTGGATAACTTTGGACGTATTAATGGGAGTTCTTTGAAGGCTTGATTTTGGAAACTACTAAAAAAATAAAAGTAGAACAATCAATTACCGTAAAAAAGCGATATAAAAAAGGGATGTTTTGCATTCGAAAAAATCGAATTTTGCAACATCCCCATATAAGGGCCGAATCTAAAATTTTTTTCAGTCAGGCGTATTCTGCTGTTCAATGTACTGGTTGATAATCGAAGTAGGGGAGCCTCCACAACTTGCAATGAAATAAGAGGGCGACCAGAGAGTAGTTGACCATAATTGACTACGAATGGAGGGATATTTCTTTTTTCGAATAAGACGGCTCGATACTCCTTTCAGAGAATTGACTGAACGAGATATAGAGACTTTAGGTGGGTAAGTAATTAACAAATGAACGTGATATTTTTCGCTATCAAACTCTACTAAGTCAGCTTCAAAATCATTACAAACTG